>JAFAUR010000781.1 GCA_019243205.1 Acidobacteriaceae bacterium
TTGGACTCAGGATGCCACCGACTTGGCCGGCGGTGTTCATGATCGCGCTGAGTACGGCGGAGTCTCTTCCTCCGAGGTCGATTGCGGTTGCCCAGGCTGAGGCCAAGGTAAACATGGATGCTGCGCCTCCTATCGCAATCAGGAAGCCGGCGGCACGGCCGTCGCTCACCACTGTCCCGGCAAGCATTGCGATCGCGGCAAAAAGATACCCGACGGCGCCGACTCCGCAGCGGCCGATTCGGATGCCGAGACGGCGCGAGAGGGCGTCGGTGGCTACGCCTCCTAGAATGTCGGCAGCGACGCTGAAAACGAGCGGCAGGCCTGCGAAGGTTGCCAGCTCCCAACCTTTCATACCGCGAGACTTCATCAAATAAGTTGGCAGCCAGGTGATGAAGAAGTAGAAACCGTAGGTGTTCGCGAAGTACTGGATGCAGAGCGGGAGTATGCCTTTGATCCGCACGAGATCCGTCCAGTGGCCAGCGTGGCCGGGCGGTAGTCCTCGCGTGCTCTCAATGAGGTCTCGTTCCGCATCGCTGACGGAGGGGTGATCGCGCGGCTCATCCCGGAACCACCATCGCCAGCAAAGAGCCCACAGGAGCCCGACACAACCGAAGAGGACGAAGATAACACGCCAGGGAAGTGCCGTCGCCAAGTAAGCGACAAGCATCGGAGTGAGTCCGCCGGAGAGATGAGCACCTGCGAAGAACAGGCCTTGGACGCGTCCTCGTTCGCGGGCGGGGATCCAGCGTGCGAAGACTCGCGCCGCGTTGGGCCATGCGCCCGCTTCTCCTACGCCGAACAGAAAGCGGACGATCAACAGAGCGGGGTAGGTGAGCGCTGCTGCGGTCGCCATGGTGAAGGCCGACCACCAAAGCACGATGCGCGTGAGCACGCGGCGGCTTCCGGCGTGATCGGCCCAGCGCGCGGTTGGGATTTCAAAAATGGCGTAAGCCAAAGTGAACGCGCTGAAGACGTAACTCATTTGAATCGCAGTCAGCTTCAGATCGCGCATGATGTTGGGCGCGAGGATTGAAATGCAAACGCGGTCCAGGTAAGTGACCCCGGCGAGCGCGATGGTGAAAGCCACGACCCGGTAGCGGACGCGGGTGAGGGTGGCTCCGGTGGCGGGTTCTTGCGTGGCGTGCTGCGTCGCTCGGTTATCCACTAGGTGCAGGACGTGTCACGACTATAGCCTATGCCAAAAAGAGGGCGGCGGGGATTTGCGGGCCAGCGCTCTTAATCGGCCTGCAATCCGACTGAGCGCATTTGCGACATCCTCTTTACGCTCCCCTTTAACCTGATCGGCCAAGATGACCCTGATCAGTTCCGCAGTTCGTGGCGCTCAAAGTCAACAAATACCTACTCCCCAGAGAATCGAGCGAACCATTCAAGACGGCGGCGCTCCCAGTGCGATCGCAGACCTCGCGCGATGTCGGAAGTGAGGCGCGTATCCGACCATTGGCGCATGAAGGACAGCGTGCGTCGGAGGCTTCCATCCGAAAGCACCTCGAACGGGGGCTGTTCCAACTGCACGAGCAGATTCTGGTTCAGAGCCGAGGCCGCCACACACGAGCTATCCGGAACGAAACGTTCCAAACGCATTGCATAAGCATTGAGGTGACACGATGACCCGAATGGCGAACCGGCCTGTCTGTCTACTCAAAATCGCCGTTGTTGCACAAACAAGTTTGTGCAATTTGCCCCGGAGACTTATTCAACGACTTCGGGCAAGCTACGCACCGCCAGACGCGACCGCTCTAGACTTCAATTCGATCTCATTGATGATGGACCGTTCCGCAAAAGAGCGAAGGCAATCGCGGCGCCGACAATCTCGCCACTGCCACCAATCGTCAGCGCCTTCTGCATACCGCCGAGGAATTTTGGAACATCATGAGCGGTTTGGTTCAAATGCGCTCCAAAAATGGAACCTAAAATCGCCACCCCCAGCGTTGCGCCCACCATACGAGCTACATTTACCAGCCCAGAAGACATTCCAGAACGCTCACGCGGCACTCTTGATACCGCTACGGTCATGATGGGACCGGTGATCAGCCCGAGACCAATCCCGATAGCAAACAGGCTTAACCAAATGAAGAGAAAACTTGATTGCGCATGGACGAAAGCCAGCGCGCCAATCCCGATACCCGTGAGAGCCAGACCGATAGCGATGGACAGCCGCGCTCCAACCAGATTCACAAATCGAACCGTAAACAGCGAGACAACGAAGAACGTAACGGACATCGGCAAGAGCTCGAGGCCGGCGAGCACTGCGGTTTGGTGGCGCACCGATTGCAGGTATAGCGGCAATATGAACAGAAGCGCGTA
>JAFAUR010001119.1 GCA_019243205.1 Acidobacteriaceae bacterium
TCGCGCCTTCATATAACCTATCCTTCAGAGTTTCCCGGTAGTAGCGGATGGCTCTTGCCCAGCCCGCCGTCGTCGTGTATTGCGTCCCGACCCCGCCGGCCATGGGCAGGACGTGTGGACCGTTCTTTTGCGGAAAGTTGAATACCACGCCGATATCACGGCCATCGCTGATCCCTCCAGACTTGGCCATGCCGCTTGCCAGCGCATCTTCGGGAGTCAGACCGAGGGTGAGAAGCAGCGGACGGGAGCGATAATAGGCGCCCGCAGCATCGCGCGGGTGGGTTAGCAAAGAACCGAGCAGGATTTGGCCAAGTTCATGACCGCGAGCGGAGAACTGGTACAGAATCTGCTTATCGGGAAACAGTTTCTTTTCTTCGAGGTTATCGAGCGCTCGCGAGGTCAGAAAAATCCGAGCCAGTCGTTTCCAGTCGAATCGGGAATCGGGGTACTCGTAGGTCCCAGTGGCCGATTGCACCGGAGATGGCAGGCTCGCAATACTCATATCAAGCTATATTCGCAACCGGGGTCCCCTGATATACGGGCCAGAGCCACTCGCGATATGCCGGCACATGGCCACGCGTCGCTTCCACGAATAGAGCACGGACCTGCTCCGTAACGCGACCGATTTGGCCGTCACCGACCGGGCGATGATCGACGCTGGTGATGGGCGCGACCTCGACGGCCGTTCCGGCGAAGAACAGCTCGTCGCAGACGTACAGCTCACTGCGATCTATGGAACGCTCAACCACTTGCAGCTTTAATTCTTTCTCCGCCAGCTCCATTATGGAAGCGCGCGTGAGTCCCTCAAGGATATTGTCCGTGATCGGGGGCGTGACCAGCTTTCCGGATCGGACCATAAACAGGTTGCAGGCCGCGCCTTCCGCGACGTGACCGTCCTGAGTGAGAAAAATCGCTTCGTCGTGACCGTTGCGCCGCGCCTCATCTCCGGCCAGGACGCTGTTGACGTAAGCGCCGGTCAACTTGCCCCGTCCGGGAATCATAGTGTCGTCGATGCGCCGCCAGGAGACCACACCGGCGCGCAAGCCCTTCACCTTCTCGAAATAGTGCCCAAACGGCAATACGACGATCGCGTGCGCGTCGTTGTCGTCCGGAGCGACCCCGATGCGTGCCGAAGCCTTGTACGCGAGAGGCCGCACATAGATGTTCGATTTGAAAGCGTTGCGACGGCAGAGTTCCGCGGTAATTTCGCACAACTCGCTGGGCGAATGAGGAATGGAGATACGCAGAATGCCGCAGTTCCGCTTCCAGCGTTCGAAGTGATCGGGAGCGCGGAACAGCAGCAAGTCACGGGAGCCGTCGTCATAGTAGCCGCGGACGCCTTCGAAAACTCCTGTTCCGTAGTGCAGGGCGTGGGTGAGGATGTTGACGTTCGCCTCCGCTAAACGAATGAACCGGTTTTGAAACCAGACGATAGTGTTGGGGTTCGGTGACTTGGTCTCCATACAACGTGGTGCTCCGCTCCTCCTCCATTCATTGTACCGAAAAGCACCACGGCAAGGTGGTGCTTCCCCGAGGGATGCGTCTCGAATTGACCGGCGGTTACACTGAGAGCTTCTTCGTTTCCTATGCGAATTTCGCTGCTGCCCGTTTCAGTCTTGGCGTTTCTTGTTCCGGCCTTGGCGCATGCTCAGTCTGCGTCTGCTCACGCAGAGATTGAACAACTCGTCGACGAGCATCGGGCTGAATACGTGGAAGCGTCGAAGGAGATTTGGAGTTACGCTGAACTGGGTTATCACGAGGAGAAAAGCTCAGCGCTTTTGCAGAAAGATCTGAAAGAAGCCGGCTTCACTGTGCAGACCGGAGTAGCGGATGAGCCGACAGCGTTCATCGCTTCTTACGGTCAAGGAAAGCCCGTGATCGCGATTCTCGGTGAATTTGACGCGCTGCCGGGCTTATCGCAAGCGGCGGTACCGGATCGCAGTCCGGTGAATGCCGGGGCGCCGGGCCATGGCTGCGGACACAATCTGCTCGGTTCGGGCGCCGCACTCGCGGCGGTTGCTCTCAAAGACTACATGCAAAAGAATCACGTCGCGGGCACTCTGCGGTATTACGGCACGCCAGCGGAAGAGGGCGGTTCGGGCAAAGTGTACATGGTGCGGGACGGCTTGTTCAAGGATGTGGATGTCGTGCTGCACTGGCATCCTGGGCCCGCGAATGCGGTTGGAAACGGTGGAGCGCTGGCCGTGACGTCCGCCAAGTTTACGTTTCACGGAGTGGCCGCACATGCCGCCATGGCGCCGGACCGGGGACGTTCGGCCCTGGATGCAGTGATGCTGATGGGCAACGGCATCGAATTCCTTCGCGAGCACGTGCCGAGCAGTACGCGAATTCATTACATCATCAGCAACGGGGGCGCCGCACCGAACGTTGTGCCAGATCTGGCTGAGTTGTCGTTGATGGCGCGGAGCCCCTCAATCGTGACGCTGAACGGGATCTGGGCGCGCATCAAGAAGATCGCGGAAGGCGCGAGCATGATGACGGAGACTACGGTCGATATACACGACATCGGCAGCGACGCGAACATTATTCCCAACGATCCGCTAGCGAAGCTGGCCCAAAGGAATCTGGAAGAAGTCGGTGGGTTCAAGTACAGCCCCGAGGAACAGCACTTTGCGGAGGAACTGCAGAAGAGTTTGCCTCCGAACGCGCAAGGTAATTTGGAGAGTACCGCGAACATCGTGCCACTGCGGCCCATTGACCCGAATGCGCCGAGTGCTTCAACCGATGTTGGCGACGTGAGCTGGAACGTTCCCACGATCGGCTTTAGCGCGGCGACATTTGTCCCCGGTGTGGTAGCGCACACGTGGCAAGCGGCAGCTTGCGCCGGAACGAGCATCGGGCAAAAAGGAATGACGGTCGCGGCCAAGGCGATTGCGATCACGGGGGCTGACCTGTTCGCCGATCCGAAATTAGTGGAAGCGGCAAAGGCGGATTTTGTGAAGCAGACGAAAGGTCACACGTACATGTCGCAGATACCGCCGGGACAGAAGCCGCTGCTGAATTACCGGCAGTAGTGCGGCGGCTTGGGAGTCTTCACTCGACGGTTAAGCAGAGATCCACTTGTGAAGTTGGGACGCGGCTGTCGCGTTGAAACGAGCGTGGCTGGTGCCGATAGGACTGCAATGTTCGTTTTCTCGGTCTCAAAGTACTTTCCGCCATCGCCAAAGTGAGTTCACGTTCGCATTTGCCGTGAGTATGTATGAGAAATCTCGGTTGCGGTATCGCTCTCCTGAGGACCAGCGACGTCGCGATCGAAGCATCGCACAATTCGTCCAACAAATCCGCCGTATCTGACTGAGAGTCGCGTCAGGTGATTACCGGCGAAACAGAGCCTGGGTCCAACCGGGCGTCTCAATATCAGTGATGATGAGGGGATGGCTCCATCCAATGTGATGTTCAAGCGGTTATTGATTTTGACTCTCGTGCTTTTAATAGCGGATCTCGCAGCGCATCTCTGCACCCCCGGTCTCCAGCGAGTACAAGCGCAGAGCTTCATCGCCCCGATCTACGTTGAGCCCGGAGTAACGATGTTACGTGCGCCCGATGGGCGCCGGCAGGTGCTGGGTAAGGTCGCCATCGATCTTCGAAATGGGAACGTCTGGGGATTGCCCACCACGGTTGAGCAGCCATATCCGGTCGACGTTACGAAAAGTCAGCCTCCGACCTCTACCCCGTTTCGATTGGGTCGCTTTGACCTCTCCGTGCTGGACCGACCCGAACAATGAACACGGTCGCTTAGAGAAAGGCGCTGAGGTTTTGCGTGACTATCTACAAATTGCCAGGCCAGGTGACCGCGGGAGGTTTGATATCAGATCGCGCCCATTTTGCGGACAGGCAAGCTTTGTGGCACTGGACTTAACTGATGACGATGGTCGAGGAGCACTGAGCAAAAACGGGTCGTCGTTCGTCGTGGTCGGACCGCCATACGAAAAGAGTTTATGTATCTGCCGAATGTATTCCGAGAAGACAATTTAGAGACCTTACATGCACTGATCCGTGCACATCCGCTTGCGACGCTCATCACGGCCGGATCCGGCGGTCTTCTTGCCAATCTCCTGCCATTCACGCTTGTCGATGAGGGTGAACGAGGTATCCTTCGGGCCCATAGCGCACGAGCGAATGATCAGGTGAATGCGCTAAGTTCAGGTGCTGAAACTCTGATCGTTTTCCAAGGACCTGAGTCATACATCACGCCATCGTGGTACGTATCGAAACAAGAACACGGGCGCGTAGTTCCCACATGGAACTATGCGGTGGTGCAGGCGCGTGGAACACCGCGAACGATTGATGACCCAGAATGGATACGCGCACAGATTACAGAGCTGACGGCTACTCAAGAGCAAAAGCGATCCGAGGCGTGGAGTGTGAGCGATGCTCCAGGGCCGTTCATCGCGGGTCAGATCAAGGCGATCATTGGCATAGAGATCCCGATTTCGACGATCGAGGGCAAGTGGAAGGTGAGCCAGAACAGATCGGCCGCTGATCAACAAGGTGTAGAGAAAGGTCTCCGAGAAGAGGGAGTAAGTGAAGAGATGGCCAGGTTAGTTGCCCAACGTGGCGCGCGACGACAGGAGTAAACGATTACCGGGGTTGAGTTCACTGAGGCCGCCAGAAAATGGTGATAAACCATTCGCCTGCGTTGCCGCCTCGCTACAGCTTTGTTTTAGCGTTGGCTGTTCCGCGCTGACTACTTTCGAAAGATTTCCGGCATTCCTATCGCCCGAAGGCGGGGTTGCGAAGAGACCGGAACGACACCTTCGGTCATGGTGATGATGAAGTTTCTGCGAAAGAAATCCCCAACCTTCCTTCGCGATTGCGGCCCGCTGATCGCAGCCCCGCCTCTTAGTGCTCGCAGATGGTCCGATCACCTGGTTCTCCGCGAGCCGGAATAGAACGGCTCACGATGAGAGCAGGTTTACACGCGTCCCGTGCTTGACCGGAGACGTGGAGGCGCTCTTGAGTTACAGGCAATTTGGAGGAAATCCACTCGTTCTCGACGCCGCCAGTCTCGCCCCAGCCGCCGCAGACAATTCCGCTCTCGCTAGCCGCTCCTGCTTCTAGCCGACGCGGCCCGCTCCCTCACCCGAGCAGGCCTTTTTTTCTATTCCCCAGTTAAGAGCTATCGCGACAGCCGTGATAAGGTAAGTTCCGTAATTCGCCGCCCGACAGATGGTATCCAAGCGGCAAAATTCTGAGGGGACCTACTAATGCCAGATCCGTTGAACAGTTTCGACCATGTCGTAGTTCTCATGCTCGAGAATCGATCCTTCGACAATATTCTCGGAAACTTGTACTATCCGGCGGGATTGCAATCGCCTCCTGCCGGCAGCACGCCGCTCCCTGCAGGAAAAACTTTTGAAGGAATTGCCGGCAAAACATTAACCAACCCGGGCGTCGGCGGTCAATCGATTCCCGTTTCGGTGGGCAGCGACTTCCATCAGCCCTATCCCGACCCCGGCGAGGAGTTCAACCATATAACCTTTCAGCTTTTTCAATCGGCTGAAGCTTCGTCCCTCAAGCCGGCCATGCAAGGCTTTGTCGAAGACTACTGGGCTGTGCTGACGGCGTTGGAGAGCGAGCAGTGGTGCGGGTCGCCCGCACAGCAGAGTGCAGTCATCATGAAGTGCTTCGCACCCGCGTCGACGCCCGTTCTGAGCGCGTTGGCAACGGAGTTCGCAGTGTTTGATCATTGGTTCTGCGCGGTCCCCAGCCAGACCTGGTGTAATCGAGCTTTCTGGCACGCAGCTACTTCATGGGGCTGGGTAAACAACCCGGCCGCATTTGACTTAGGCGATCCTTGGAACCTTGATCACTGGGCGGCATCGAGCGCAGGCAGGACCCTGTTCGACCTACTGGAGCCCGGAAACTGGTGTATCTATGAGGATCTAATTGTCCCGTTCACCAAAATGGTCCATTGGGGCGATCTGAAAGATAAGTCCGGCGAAGAGTACTTTCGCTATTTGGAGGGCCTTCAGCCATCCGATCGAACTTTTTTCCGCGACTGCAAGAACGGCGATCTTCCGCAGTACTCTTTTCTTGAGCCGCATTTCATCAATCTTTTGGAAGGAGTTCCCTGGCATGACGACATGCATCCCTCCTCGTTTGACTCGATCATCTATTCCGACTGCGGTCCTGGAAGCGTAACGCTGGGGGATCAACTCGTGTGGAAGGTTTATCAGGCGATACGAAACTCGCCGAAAAGATCAACCACGCTGCTCATCATTACTTTCGACGAGCACGGCGGATGTTACGACCATGTTCCCCCGCCGCAGCCGGTTACACCGCCGGACCCATCCGGCTTTAACACAGGATGGTGGAATCAATGTGTTCCCGGAGGCGGCGAGGATTGTTTCGATTTCAAAAGGCTGGGCGTTAGGGTACCCATGGTGATGGTGTCTGACTTTATTGCAAAGAACACCATTGTGAATAGCTGCATGGATCATTGCTCGTTTCTGAAGACCATGGCGCAAAAATGGGGACTTCCATCTCTGGGCCCGCGCCAGGACGCCGCGTCTCCTTTCACCGAGGTATTTGCCGTCTCCGCCAGGACTGATCCTTGGCCTGATTTCCCCATCTATCCAGGACCCACAGCGGAGGTCTCCGCCGATCTGATTTCCGCCATCGACCCGCGCAAGATTCGACTGAACGGCTTACAGGCATCGATCATCAAGGCGATTGTGAGGCTGTATCTAAAAGATGCAGATCTACAAGTACCGGCAACTCTCAAGGACGCACAGGCGATTCTTGATCGCGTTAAGAGGTTGCCTCATCCAGTCCGCTAAACACGTCTACGATCGCAGCGGCGAGCGCCTTGAGACGTTAGATATCGAGACGCCAGCGTTTGTCGATGAATCTGGCCAGAGATTCAGTTTCGACGATATGCGAGTAAAACACTCTCTGACGTATTTTGCCGATCGCACGCTGTATCGGGCAAGCTTTGATCATGCGCTGCAAGTCTCGCTGACGGTTTATGCTGCTTACGGAAAGCCGGTGGGCGTTCTTTGAACCGTTGTGGAGCGCTCACCGGGACCCGTCGATGTGATAGTCGAAACTCGAGCACTCGGCTTTCGAGATTTTGCCGGTCCGGAGCCGCACGTTATGAGCTATGGCGATGCGAAATGGCCCTATCGCGTGTTGCTGGCGGCAGAATCGGATCCCCCGCCGCGGCGCGTTGCCGCGATTGTTCCGATGCGCGTGTTCAGCGCGCGAACTGCAAATTGACGCGGCAGTGCGCCTCGGCTTGGGCGCGTATGCGGGCGGGGATTGTTACAAGCGGATATTGGATGCCGGGTAACAGAATTGATGGATGTTCATGTATGACACTAACCTCTCGAGGAGTTCTCTATGACACGAATCATGCAGCAGATGCGCGAAGAACTCGTGCGTCGCAACTATGCCGAGAGTACGATGCGATCTTACCTGGGAACGGTTGAAGACTTTCGGCGTCACTTTCAGAAGCGGCTGGATCACATGGAGCCCGCCGACATTCGGCGTTATCAAGTCCATCTGCTAGAAGAGCGAAAGCTGGGCGTCGGCACCGTCGTCAACCACGTTGCCGCGTTGCGCTTTCTGTAGGTTCGAAATTACATAGAATGTCTATGTCATGACACCGCAGAGGGAACGCAACGCGATTCCACAAGGCACGCTCGACATGCTGATTCTTCAGACCCTGGCCGGTGGTCAGGAAGAGATGCATGGGTTTGAGATCGCGAATTATATTCAGGAGCACACGGCGAACGTGCTGCAGGTGGAGGAAGGC
>JAFAUR010000032.1 GCA_019243205.1 Acidobacteriaceae bacterium
TGTCCATTGTTCAATGAAGCGCAGAACCTCGTCTTTCATTTTGGTGCGCTTGCTGGCGCAGGCGGCCTTGAACTGGCCGTGTAAATCGGGGGGCAAATCAATGGTCAGCCGCGCCGGTTTCTCCCTTTTGGTGGCCGCCTTGGCTGGTCGCCGGTCGCCGGTTGCGGCTCCGCTGACCCAAGCATCCGTGGTTGTTGCTGCTCGTTCCGTGGGTTGCCTGACGGCGATTTTCTTGGTCATGCTGCTAGCTCCTGAATTTCAGCCAGTAACGCGCGGAAGTCCTTTGCGCCGGGGCCGCGCGGCTGGCTCTCGATGATGGTCTTGCCGTTCGTAATTGCTTCGGCGTAGGCGATGCGGTCGGGAATATCGGTGCGCAATAAGGGAAGGTCGAATGTCGTTAGGGCTTCCCGAATGTCGCGGCCAAGTGCGGTTTGCCCTTTTTTCCGTGTAACCACAAACACGCTTTTCTGTGTATCTTTAAAAGCGTGTGCCTCTTGCACGAGCTTGACGGTTTCCCGGCTGGCCCAAAAGTCCGCGCCGCTCGGCTGCACCGGGATAATCACCAAGTCGGCGGCGGCGATAGCAGAGCGGGTAACTTCGTAATTGCGCGGCGGACCGTCGATGACAACAAAATCATAATCAGCTGCCAGCTTGGGAATATCCCTGTGTAGAATTGGCTGCGGGAGGGCGATGAGTACGAAGGGCGGGGCCTTCTCACGCATGGCTGACCAGTCGCTTGCGGTGTGCTGCGGGTCGGCGTCGATTAGCAGCACCCGCGCACGGCTTTCCGCCAATACCGCCGATAGATTGATGGCGGTGGTTGTCTTGCCCGCGCCGCCTTTCTGATTAACGATAGCGATAACCTGAGCGCCCACGGAAAACCGCCTTTCTGTGTACACAGAAAAGTGCTAACACAGAAATATGCAGCGTGTCAAGCTATTTTGACCGGTGATTCGGGAAGCAATCGGCAATGTTTCGGGACTAAAAACCGGCCACAGCCCAACAATGCGTAGGACTTGGAAGTCACCGGCACAGTTTCTTATCGGGAGCGTGCTTCCGTCGGCGCTATCCCTGTGCTTACCGACCAGAGCCAGCAGGTGCCGAAGCGCAAAGGCTGGCTGGGCTGGTTCAGGGCCTAGTTTTTCAGAGCAGGTGTAAATCTGGCTTGGGAGGCTGTGTGCCTTACAGCGGCTGAGGTGGCAGGGGAATATGTATCCTGACATCTTTGTTGAGGAAGGCTTTGCCTTTATCCCTACCTACCCCGATACTGCTGAGGAGGGCAATTGCTTCGAATTCAAAGCCATTATCTGTGCGTCGAGTGGCGTTGAGACCCACCACCGCTCCACCTGCTTTCTTGAATAGTGACTCAATTTTCTGCAAGTCGAGCTTGGCGTGGGGGAAGACGGTCACTTCATGAGTAACGTTGCCGTCTGCACTTCGCACACTGTCGAGGGAAAATGAGGCTCCACCTGCTTTGTTGAATAGTGACTCAATTTTCTGCAAAGCCTCTGTGGAGGCGATTTTTCTCTCGTCATTCATGTTTCCCCCTTAAAAATACTGGCTATTAAAAACGCCCTTTGATAGCACCGAAGGGGAAAAGCTCAAAGCAAAATCAGCGTTAACGGCGAGGCGGGCCGTTTCTACCTATAGAGCCCGTTGCGCTCCCGGGCCGGTCGCATAAGCGCCATTATGTCAACGAAAAACAAGTATCCGGAAAATATTGAAACCGGCGGGGAACGTCTTGCCCGTCCAGTACTTCAAAACGTCCAGTAAAAAACCGGCACGGCGCTCCCGCGAATACTTGCGCCGCGCGGCGGCGCGATGTCCGCCAACACACAATATATAGAAAGTCACTCGAAGCGCGGCGATGTTCATCCGGGTCGGGGGCTGCGGTGTCTACATCAATTTTGATGTTACATCAAAATTGATGTGCGAAGACGACCGGGACCACACGTGGCGTTTCTACAGCGCCGCAGCCGTTGCCGGTTCACACGTTCCGCGTTTGGGTTTACGACTTCGGCATCAAGCTTGCCATAACCCTATCGATACTGAAGCTGGCTGGTCTGGAGCGGGGCGGGAACTCCTTGAAAGACTCCAACCATTGGGCTATCAGCGCCTGAGCGGGCACGAACATAAAGATACGATCAGCTAGCCATTTGTCGTATAAAAAACTCTCGTCGCCGCGCTCGAATGGGTCGGATCGCAAGTTGAAGAGTTTGGGCACGCGCATTTGCGAAAACGGC
>JAFAUR010000461.1 GCA_019243205.1 Acidobacteriaceae bacterium
AGAGGGATACCTTTCGTTTCTCGGCCGTATTGCCCCGGAGAAGGGTCCAGATGTCGCGATCCGATTGGCGCAGGCATCCGGTCTTCCCTTGCGCATCGCGGCTAAAGTGCCGCGGGGTGAAAATCAGTTTTTTGAAGAAAAAATTGAGCCCCTGGTCGATCACAGCACCATCCGGTTCATCGGAGAAGTTGACGATCAGGGGAAAGCAACATTGCTCCAGGGCGCCGCTGCCTTGTTGTTTCCTATCGACTGGCCGGAGCCATTTGGAATTGTGATGATAGAGGCAATGGCATGTGGAACTCCGGTGATTGCCTGGAGACGCGGGTCCGTCGCAGAGATTATCGAGGAGGGAGTGACTGGCTTTATTGTAGAGACGGAGGCCGAAGCGAGTGCTGCAATAGGTCGAATTGAGACTCTGGATCGTAAACGAATTCGTCAGGCCTTCGAAAGCCGGTTCACGTCCGCTCGCATGGCCGAGGATTATGTCCGCGCATATGAGCGGGTGAGTCTCAGCGCGACAAAAAAGAGTGGGCAGCATTCGTTCCGCTAAATGTGAGAGTTTGAATCTCCTATCGATTGGATGTCACGCGTGCAGCCGTAGATTGCTTCAAATTCTCTGGGCAACGACTTTCGATCAGTAGGTCTCGAGTTCGAGCCCGGCGCGCTCACCAAGTAACTAGCTGGACTGGTGAAAGAATGATATGGCGCTCAGATTGCTTTGTCGGCCAGTTGGGAGATTTGGGCTGTCTTCGTCTTCGAGGAGGCACGGAGGCACCATGGCGGCTTTGTTGAAGCTGACGCTCGCGCCGGATGGTCCGATGGTCATCGACAACGCCGATAGCATCGCGATTATCCGACCAGCTGCAAAGAGCGAGGGAGCCGCCATCGAGTTTATCGGGAGAGAAGATATTCTCAGCATCTCGGAGTCTTCCGAGATGATCCTGGAGCGCATCGTCGCTGCTGGCGGAAAAGAGTGATAGGAATGACTGATGAAGAGAAGCGGTTGACCCGTCGAGCGAAGCCAATACTGGAACCGGATCGCAGGAAATACATTGACGAATAGCCCCCATTCCTGAACGGCGGGAGAGGCGTGCATAAAAAAACCAAAAGCCACTCACTGACGATTGCGACTCTCAGGTCGGTCGCCCGTGTTTGCGCCCCGGCCTGTCGGACGATTGTGCGAACTCAACAAGCGCAACTCGCCACGTCTCTAAACATTGCGACCAGCCTTCACAGTATCGCCCAGAGCGCTGCCGCGCTCGGCATCGTTCAAAAGATGATATCAAGATGCTCCCAACACCTGATTGGCCCACGTGACGAGTCGCGCCTCGCCCATCTAAAGTGCGAGTCGAGGTGCTGTTGAGGAAAAGCGCAAATGGCGGATCGACCCAAGCTCACGACGCCCTCTGAGAAAGCGTTCCGAGACGACAAACGGACCGCCGATGTGATGGCTCAAGAGGACAGCCGTCGCGCGGCTGACTCGGCTAAAACTTCCCGACTTCGCGCTCAGCGGCTCGCGAAGGAAGCTGCCGATCGCTCATCAAAGTCGAGGGGCAAAAAATAGCGGACCCGAGGTAAGGTCAAATCGGTTTGTCGCTGCCACGGTCTCGGCGCCCGGCCGCACCGTCGCTGCTTTGGCTCGATATCGTTCGACCTTGCTTCAGCAGGATCGCGCCGAGCCTTGTCCCTCGCTGATGATGTTGCCGCCTAAAGCCAAGATGGGGGGCAACCACAGCGGAATTCCCTGGCTCTCAATGGTCGCCAGCTGGGAACCGGCGCAGCGGCATGGGGGTTTCCATGTCAGCAACCATCGAAATCCTGGAGATTTGGTATGGATAAGGATCGTATCGCGGGAGCCGGAAAACAGGCGGCAGGAGCCGTCAAGGACACTGCCGGGAAGGTCACCGGTGACAAACAGTTGCAGACGGAAGGCAAGGCGGACAAGGCAGAGGGCAAAGTGCAAAACACGTTTGGCAAGGCCAAGGACGCCCTGAAGGACGCAACGAAGGGCTGAACAAGATCAGACGATCTTATTCGACCCTCCTTCCATTTTCGGGAGGAGGGTTTTTCATTTCCGCCGAGGGGCACACCAGCCTTACGCCAGGAGCTGCCCGGGGCTTGAGGAACTGAGTTCCCGCAGCCGGAAGGTTGCCTTCAGCTCGCGCAGGATTTGCCTTAGAGGGGCCGAAATACTGAATTCCATTACTCGCAATCGCTGCCGTCATGCCGTGGTTCGATTGAGCACCTGCGGCGTGACGGCCTCATCGAAGGAGAATGGAAAATGATGGGTACAAGGCTCTACGGCTATGGCCTGGCTGTGATCTTGGCCGCCATCGCAGCCGTGCACGCTCCCGGTTTGACGCATCACCTGCATTGGAAGGCCGCTGTCATCTGGGGCGTAGTCGCCGTTATCGTAGCGGCCCTCGCTACGGCCTTTTTACCGGCCAAGGCCTAGGGCGCGAGCGAAGAGCCGCCGTAACGGGTGGGGCTCGAGAGGTCTTATTATTGACATCACCTCGTCTTGACGCGTCCGTCGGGGAATCCGAGCGAAGGATCGCGTTGCCGGGAATATCTGTCGATCTTGGGAAGATCATCGGCGAACTGCACGAAAGGCAATTTCATGTCCCAATAGGCATGAGCTGCCGGTGCAAAACGTTCCGGATGATCGAAGAAGCCGATGGTGAAATAAAGCTCGTCCGCAAGGCCTTCATCGGAGTAGCCGACAGAAGTTCCGCAAGTTGCGCAGAAGGTGCGGACGACCCCTTGTGTTTTGGAATAGGAGGAGAGGGTGCCCTTGAGCAGGCGGAATTGGTTCGGGCGGTAGCCCACCCAGATTGTCAATGGACTGCCTATTGCGCGGCGGCAATCATCGTCGTGATCATAGCACACCCAGAATGGCTCACCGCTCATCTGCGCTGCGATCGCGCCGCAAAAGCAGGCTCCGGTCTCGACCCGCTGCATGCTTCAACTCCGTTGCTTGGCTGATGACGAGGCGTGCGCCCGTCCAGCATGGACTTTGCTCAAAGCGCAATCGATACTGCCCAGGTCATGGTCGCGCATCTCACTTTATACGAGGACATCCTGTCGAGCGGCACCAGGATCCGGTTGCCGGTCGCGCCCCGCATGGTCTTTGTCGTACGAGGTTCGCTCTCGATTGGTGAGCAGGGTCT
>JAFAUR010000566.1 GCA_019243205.1 Acidobacteriaceae bacterium
GCATTATGATCGGTCCACCGATCGGCTGAGGTCCGCAAGAGAAACATCAATTGTGGCCCGCTCATGGTTCGCTCTATCGTCCAATAGATCTCGTCCCAGTTCCAACTGAGACACATGTAACAGGCCAGACACAATCAGCGTCCACAATGTACATTGATGCCATCACTTCGTTGCTTCGTTCTCTCACTTGAGGTTCTTTGGACAGGTTTTCTTTTTCCGCGGCAGACATGATTCCCAAGCTGCTTTCGTCAGGTATCCGCACTGTCATTTTCCTATCACTACTGAAAGCGCCTCTCTTCTCTGAGCCCCAGGACTTCGCCGGAAAGACAGTAGTTGCGATTGAATACTCTCCCGCCTCGCAGCCCGTAGATCGTCGCGATCTTGAAAACATGCAGCTGGTCAAGGTTGGCGAACCTCTCCAGATGCGGCAGGTAGCCGCGAGCATCGACCGGCTATTTTCCAGTGGACTCTACGATGACATACAGGTTGACGCTGAACCCGACGGCACTGGCGTTCGCATCCGCTTCATCACAAAGGCGCGTCGTTTCATCGGACATGTGGGCGCGGCGGGCGATATCAACGACCCGCCCAGTCGCGGCGTCATCATCAGTGATTCAGGTTTAACTCTCGGCCAGCGATTTCGGGAATCCGATCTGGAGGCGGCACGCGAGACCATTGAGAGCGAACTCCGGCAGAACGGCTTGTATGAGGCCACTGTGACAACCGTCACTATTGAAGATCCGGTCCTCCATCAGGTGACCGTTCGATTCTTGGTCGCGGCGGGCAAGCGCGCACGCTACGAGACTCCCATCATTAAAGGCGATCCTAAGCTCTCGGATGGTGCCATTATTCGCGCTACCGGCTGGCGGTTGCCGCTAATTAAGCGATGGCGCAAAATTACGCAGGCTCTGAATGACAAGGGCACTGATGGAATTGAAAAGAAATACGCAAAAGCAGAACGACTAACCGCTTCTGTCGATCTGGAACGGATGGACTACGATGCCGATGTCCGGCGTGCCCGGCCCACGCTAAATATAAACGCCGGGCCCAAAATCACGATTCGCGCTCTCGAAGCCAAGGTCTCTAAGTCCAAACTCAGAAAATACATTCCTGTGTACCAGGAGGGTTCCGTCGACCCGGACTTGCTTGCAGAGGGCGCCCGCAATCTGCATGATTACTTTCAGTCGAAGGGTTATCCGGACGTTGACGTAACGTTCAAGGAAGAACCGCAGCGCGATGACGAACAGGTGATTAACTACTACATCGCTACCGGGCCACGGCGAAGACTCGTAAACATAAATATCATCGGGAACAACTACTTCGCCGACGATACACTCCACGAGCGCATGTTCCTGAGAACTAACTCAATCCTGCTGCGCTATGGACGTTATAGCGAGAATTTCCGGCATCAAGATGAAGGGGCGATCGAAAACCTGTATCGCGCAAATGGGTTTCGCGATGTGCGCGTGACCTCAACGGTTGAGACCAACTACAAGGAAAAGCCCAGTGATCTGTCCGTAACTTTCCGCATCAGACCCGGCACACAGTGGACAGTCTCTCACCTGAAGATCGAGGGCAATGCGCGGCTGAATCTCGCGCCCATCGAGAGCCGGTTCGCTGCCATTGAGGGTCAGCCTTATGCCGAGTCAAACATAGCCACCGATCGAAGCTTGATTCTCTCCTACTACTACTCGCATGGGTTCCCCTCTGCCTCATTCAGCTATACCGTTGTCCCGGACACTGAGACCCATACAGTAGACCTGGTTTATCGGCTCCGGGAGGGCCCGCAGGAATTCGTTCGCAAGGTTATCTTGTCTGGCTTGAATCGCACTCGGCCGTCAATGGTCGAGAAGCAAATCAAGATCGAAGATGGCGAGCCGCTGAACATGACAAAGGTGAACGCCATCGCGCGCGAACTGTCGGACCTTGGCGTGTTTGCGAACGTCAACACCGGTATTCAGGACCCTGACGGCACTAATCGCTACAAATACGTCCTTTACGATTTCGATGAAGCCGGGCGCTATACATTTAATGTCGGATTAGGTCTTGAGATCGGTCAGTTCGGCTACACGACGAACAACGTTTCCTCAGCCGGAGGCGCGAAGGGAATCTCGCCCATTTTTTCCTTCGGCGTTAACAGGCTCAACTTCCGCGGTCTTGGCGAGACTCTCGCCTTTCAGGTCCGTTACTCGAGCCTGGAGCAGCGAGAATCCATCAGTTACATCGTTCCACGTTTCCTCGGGTCGAACCGAACCATCACATTCACTGGACTGTATGACGCAACCCAGGACGTCCAGACATTCTCGTCCCGGCGGTTGGAAGCTTCGGTTCAGACCTCACAGCGGCTCACGCGTGCATCCACTGTTTTTGGGCGTTTCTCTTATCGGCGTGTCAGTACCGGCAACATCAACATCCCGTCATTGCTAATCCCGCAGTTCTCGCAACCCGTACGCATTGGTATGTTGTCGGCGGGCTACATACAGGATCACAGGGACGACCCAGCCGACGCCCACCGCGGTTTCTGGAACACTATCGATGCCGGTCTCGCCGGAAAGTTCTTCGGCTCACAGCGTAATTTCGCGCGCGTCCTCGCTCGGAACGCCACCTATACGCCCATCGGTCGGAACCTTGTTTTCGCCCGCCAAACCCAGGTGGGGGTCATCTTGCCTTTCAACAATCCTGGACTAGGCGATTATGAGGCCATTCCCCTTCCTGAACGTTTCTTTGGTGGCGGAAGCGTTTCCATGCGCGGTTTCGGGGACAATCAGGCTGGTCCACGCGACATTGGTACGCCGAACGAGCTGCCCGGCGAGCAGACGGCCACGCCCACCGGTTTCCCGATCGGCGGTAATGCGCTTCTCTTTAATACATTCGAATTGCGCTTCCCTCTTCTTGGGCCTAACATCTCCGGAGTCTTCTTCCACGACATGGGCAACATCTACACAACGCCGGGCGCCATTACGTTGCGCTACCGGCAGCCAAGTGAGCAGGATTTCAACTACGCTGTCCAGGCCGCCGGGTTCGGCATTCGCTACAAAACCCCGCTCGGCCCCATTCGAGTCGATCTCTCGTACGCCCTGAACCCACCGCACTACCTCGGCTTCAGCAACAGTTACACAACGCAGGAACTTCTGCAGTGTGGTTCGAATGAGATCGGGAATCCTGCATATCCGCAATGCAATGCCACGCCGCAGCGCCTCTCACATTTTCAGTTCTTCTTTTCCATCGGGCAGGCTTTCTGATGCGTGTTGCCGGTCTGCTTCTCACGTTCGCCTTTGCCGCTTCAGCCGTAATCATCGATCAGGTCGCGGTGATTGTGGGCAACAGCATTGTAAAAAACAGTGATATCGAGCGTGACTTGCGCGTCACCGCCTTCCTGAACAATGATCCTGTCGATCTGAGCCGCGCAGCCCGGAAGAAAGCCGCAGACAGGCTCATCGATCAAATCTTCATCCGCCGTGAGATTTTCGCGGGTTCCTATCCTCGCGCGACGAAATCGGAAGCGGAAAACCAATTGAAGCAGCTCGAACAGGAGCGCTTCAAGAGCGAAGCCGAGTTTGCATCCGCGTTGAAGCATTACGACATTTCGCGAGACGACGTCGTAACCCAGTTTCAATGGCAGCTCACCGTGCTTCGGTTCGTCGATGCGCGGTTTAAACCCGCCGTCCTGATTTCTGACAATGAGATCGACAAGTACTACACGGCCCACGCCGTCGCACTCAGGCGTCAATACCCGGGCAAATCAGCTCAAGACCTGCACGACGAGATCAGTGACATTCTTACGGGAGAGAAAGTGAACAAAGACTTCTTCTCTTGGTTGGATGACGAGCGGAAACAAAGCGATATCGAGTACCTCGAGGAGAACCTGAAGTGACGCGCAGACGTAAGATCCTCACAAGACTCGCAGCTTCATTCGCCGGCTTGGTCGTCATCATAGTCATTGCGGCCGTTGCTATCCTCCAAAGCAGCTGGTTTGCAAATTTCGCTCGGGAGAAAATCATTGCCGCTATCGAAGACTCCACAGGCGGAGTAGTAGATATCGGCTCTTTCCAATTCGATTGGACTCATCTCACCGTTCGCATCAGGGACTTCGTTCTGCACGGAAAAGAGCCGGCCGGCAGCGATCCGCTCGCGCGCATGGCGCTTCTTGAGGTAAGGCTTAAACTGCTATCCGGATTTAAACACATGGTCGATGTCCGCTATGTCGGGATCGATCAGCCGGCCGTAAACCTTATCGTCTTTCCCGATGGGACCACCAATATTCCGCAGCCAAAGGTTGCGCAGAAGCCGAGCCAGACCTCCGGGTTGCAGACCGTCGTCGATCTCGCCATCGGTCGCTTCCAACTGCAAAACGGCTTCATCAAATTCGCGCAGCAAAAATCCGCGTTTAGCGCTCGTGGTGAAAATCTCCGTGCTTTGCTCAACTACGATGCGGGTTCGCCAAGTTACAAAGGATTCCTGGCGATTGATCCTCTTCTTCTTTCGTCAGGCACTCAGCCCGCGCTCAATATTCGTGTCAACCTTCCGGTAACGCTCGAAGGAGACGCGGTCCGGGTTGCGGGTGCCAGGATCAGCACCGCTTCCTCTCGGATCGACATCGACGGTTCGCTTGAAAATCTGAATGCCCCACGGATCGCGGCTCAATTGCAAGCCAGTGTGTCGCTTCCCGAAATGCAGCAAGCATTCGATTTGCCGATCGCTCCAGGGAGACATGGCGCGCCCTCCACCCTCGACGCGCAAGCCGATCTGACGTTCGATGAGAAAACGAATGTCGTTCAGGTCCGGAGTACCCGCCTCGGCATTGGGCGAACCACTCTGGATGCGTCCGGAACGATGCAGCTGGGAAGTGATAGCCGCGTGAGCTTTCAATCCCGGTTCGATCTTCCTGAATTGATTAGCCTGCTGAAAGTATCAGGTGTTCAGGCCCAGGGAGCTTTGCAGGCAAACGGGACTGCTCGCCTTGACGCTCACAATAACTACGCGGTCGACGGAAAGCTGGGATCGCGCGACATCTCGCTTCGGAGTGGCGCAACGCAGTTGCCCGCGATTTCGCTGGATTCTCCGTTCCATGCCGATCCGTTCCTGATAAGCCTGGACGGCTTGAACGTGCGGGCTTTGGGCGGTGATTTGGCCGCAAAAATCTTTATTGAGAAATTACAGGACCTCAGTGTGGAAGCGAACCTCCGCGGCTTCTCGCTGCCATTTCTGGCCCAAGTGTTTACGGGCAAGACACTCGGGTACGATGGCGCAATCAGCGGCAACGTGACGGCCAGGGGCGACCTGAATGCCAAGGGTACATCCGGCTACACCGCTCAAGCGCGGCTCGCTATCGCGCCGGGCCACCGCGGCGTTCCTGTTTCCGGGTTCGTACTGGCCGACTACATTGGGAGAACCGGAGCAGTCAATCTCGGCAACTCCTATCTTGCGCTGCCGAATTCGCGTCTTGATATCTCGGGATCGCTGGATCGGCGGATCGATCTGAATCTGGTCTCTCACAATCTGAACGACTTTTTACCCGCCGCGAACTTCGGAGCCGCCAAGCCGGAATCGAGTCTGCCGATTGTTCTGCAAGGCGGAACTGCTCGCATCTCCGCCGACGTCACCGGGGCTCTTGCTGCTCCGCGGATCACCAGTGAGGTTTCCGTTGGACGATTCGCCATCGAAGGAAGATCATTCGACCGTTTTGCCGCCGAGTTGGCCGCCAGCCCTTCGGGCGCATCCATAAAGAATGCTGTGCTCGCTCGTAATACCCTGCAGACCCACATCGACGGATCGCTAGCCTTGCACGACTGGAGCCCACAACCCGCCTCTCCGCTGGTTGCGAATGTGACGCTTCAGAACGGAGACGTTGCAGATGTGCTGGCTCTTGCCGGCGAGTCATCTGTGCCCGCCAGCGGAGATCTGAACGCTGCCCTCCACATCAACGGAACATACGGCAATCCCCTTGGTAACGCTACTCTGCAACTGGTAAACGGCAGCGCTTATGGACAGCCCATCGACCGTTTGTACACAAATGTCGTTTTGTCCGATCAGCTGATTACGCTGTCGACGCTCGAGTTGGCTGCCGCGGGAGGGCGTATGGACGCAAACGGCTCGTTTCGCCACCCGCGCGATACTTTCACCACAGGCCACGCGCAATTCCACATCGCGACAAACAGTATCCAACTCTCGAACATCAAACCGGTCCAGAAATCAGGTCCTGGAATCGCTGGATTGATTCAGTTGTCCGCAGACGCAGCCGCCGATCTTAAAACTGCGAACGGTCAATCTGAGGTAACAGTTACCAATCTCAGCGCTGATTTGTCTGCCCGATCGCTCAAAGTGCAGAATCAGAATGCCGGTGACCTGACCGCGACTGCTCGGACTGCCAACGGGACCGTTAACTATGACGTCACCTCGAATTTCGCCGGATCGAACATTCAGATCGACGGGCATACGGGTCTGACCGCCGACTATCCGGCAGCCGCGGACGCCAGAATCTCCAATCTGACTGTCGAAAAAGCGCTTGCCATTGCCGGTCAGAGCTCAATCCCCGCTCGGGGCAACCTGTCAGCCAATGCGCACCTGGCCGGAACACTGAAAGCTCCGAACGCGAATCTGGATTTCGAACTCGCCCGCGCCAACGTTTATCAGGAAACCATAAACCGTCTTCGAGGCACGATCCAGTATTCGAACAGGCTCATCCAGATTCCATCGATTCAGTTGGATGTGCCCGCGGGAAATGTGACACTTACCGGTTCCTTCTCCCATCCGGCGAACGATTACAACGCCGGCGCACTCTCTCTGAACTTGAACAGCAGCGACATTCAGATCGCGAAAATACATCACGTTGCCGTCATGAAGCCTGGTTTGGCCGGCAGTTTGCACTTGGCTGCTGACCTGTCTGCGAATGTGCGTGAGAAGAATGGCGCGCCCTCGCTCGTCATCTCTCGGCTCAATTCCGACATGGTGGCGAACGGCATCCACGTCGATCAGCACTCTCTCGGTGGCCTCAACTTCAACGCGCGTACCACGAATGGGAATCTGGTCTACACTCTCGATTCGGATCTGGCGAAGAGTCAGATACACCTGGCCGGGAAGTCGCAACTTTCAGGTAACTACGTGACGAGTGCAAATCTTACTTTTGCAAATGTTACGTATGCAAACCTTGTTCCGTTAATTGGAGCCGATCCCGATATTCGCCCCGGTTTCGATGCTGTGGTGGAAGGAACCGCTTCCCTAAATGGACCCGTGTTGCAGCCGGACAATTTGACTTCGCGGTTGCAACTAACTCACCTGGAAGCACAGACGCTGCCGCAAGGTTCACCTACCGGAGGACCGCCGACGCGCAGGGTGGATTTCCACAACGAGGGGCCGATCACAGTAGACCTGAAGAATTCTCAAGTGCAAATCCAGCAACTACATATAATCGGTCCGGGTACCGATATAAGCGGTTCCGGCGGACTGAATTTGAAGGACGAAAAAGCTCCCATCAGTCTGAAAGTGCTTGCAAACGCCGATCTCGGTGTGCTGCAGGATTTGGACCACGATTTCTACTCCTCCGGCGGTATCGACTTAAGCGCCACCATTCGCGGCAGCTTTGCCAAACCTCTCGTGAACGGCCGTATCGAGTTGAAGAATGCCAACGTGAATTACGCTGCCGCTCCCACTGGACTCTCAAACGCAAACGGCGTAATTCTGCTGAACGGCGTCAACGCGAACATCCAGAGCCTTACCGCCGAGAGCGGTGGGGGAAAAATCTCACTCGCCGGCTTTGCCAGCATCGCGGGCGGCGTTCCAAATTTCAATCTCAAGGCCAGCGCAAGTAGAGTACGCGTCCGCTATTCCGGTGTCAGTGTTACGTCCGATGCCACTTTGTCATTGGCCGGTAGTATCCGCCGGTCGCTCCTTAACGGAACGGTTACCGTCGACCGAATCGCATATGGCTCTTCGAGTGATGCTGGGTCTTTGCTCTCTGGCGCAGCGACCCCGCCGGAAACTCCAACCGCGCCGTCCCCGTTACTAGGCAACATGCGGTTAGACATCAGGATTCTCACCGCTCCCTCACTTCGCGTGCTCACTACCTACGCCGACCGCCTTTCTGTCGAAGCAAATCTGACCGTCCGTGGTACTGCGGCCACTCCCGGCATGCTGGGCTTCGTCAAAGTAACCGATGGCCAGCTGGTCTTTTTCGGAAACACCTATACCGTCAACACCGGTGTCATTAATTTCTATAACCCGAACGCCATCGTGCCGGTTCTGAACGTTTCGCTGGAGACCATAGCGCAAAACGTAGATGTCACACTTGGCGTCACTGGCCCCATAGACAATTTGCAACTCAGCTACCGGTCTGATCCGCCTCTCACGTTTGAGCAGATCGTCCAGCTGCTCGCGACCAACAGTACGCCTTCTGATCCCACGATCGCCGCCCAGCAGCCCGTCGCTCCGCACCAGTCTTTCAGCCAGATGGGTGAGTCTGCAATTCTGGGCCAAGCCATTGCCAATCCGTTGGCCAGCCGCGTACAGCGCGTTTTCGGACTTAGCCAATTTAAAATCGACCCTGCCGTTTCCGGCGCCAACGGACAGCCTAGTGCGCGAGTCACTCTGCAACAAAAAATCGCCAGTAACATCACATTCACTTACATCACAGATGTCACTGAGACAAACTCTCAGATCATTCGCATCGAATGGGCGCTTTCGCCGGCTCTCTCGGCGGTAGGCCTGCGGGACTTCAACGGTAACGTCAGTGTTCAAATGTTTTATAAATTCAAGGTGCGATAAACCGGCATTCCACTTTCGATGAAGATCGTCATCTTTGGACTCTCAATCAGCTCCGCCTGGGGCAACGGGCACGCAACGCTGCTGCGTGGGCTTTTTCGAGAACTTCATGCGCGCGGTCATGAGGTTCACTTCTTTGAACGTGATGTGCCCTATTACGCTGCCCACCGGGACGCATTGGAGTTTCCCTTTGCGGATCTTCACCTCTACTCGGATTGGAGCACTGTTTTGCCGGACGCTGCGAGACTTCTGGCTGCTGCTGACGTCGGTATGGTCACGTCTTATTGCCCTGACGGAGTCGCCGCCTGTAATCTCGTCCGCGGATCCAATGTGCATCGGACCGTCTTCTACGATATGGACGCACCAGTAACACTAAGCCGGCTGGCATCGGGCGAAGCTGTTCCATACATCCCGCCCGATGGCCTCAGAGGGTTCGATCTGGTGTTGAGCTACACAGGTGGAGCGGCACTCGAACGCATCCGGACCGTTCTCGGTGCCTCGCGAGTGGCATCACTCTACGGATGGGTCGATCCGGATGTCTATTATCCGGTTCCCCCCGCCGAAGAATTCCAGTGCAGTCTGTCGTATCTGGGAACCTATTCGGCTGACCGTCAACAGTCATTGGAGGACTTGCTGATATCTCCTGCCCATAGACTCCCTGATCACCGGTTCGTCATCGCCGGCGCGATGTATTCGGATGTTGGTCTCTGGCCGTCCAACATCCGCTACTTCGAGCACGTCGCGCCGCCTGAGCACCGCGCCTTCTATTCCTCTGGAGCACTTACTCTAAACGTCACACGCGGAACCATGGCAGCTATGGGCTTTTGTCCTTCAGGTCGTCTGTTCGAAGCCGGTGCTTGCGGAACCGCGGTGCTCAGTGACTGGTGGATCGGGCTCGACACGTTCTTTAAACCAGGCGAGGAGATCCTCATCGCCTCTTCCTCGGACGAAGCGATCTATGCGATCAGCAGTGACAGCGACGTGCTCCGGAAAATAGGCCGGCGCGCGAAGGAGCGAACCCTCGACTGTCATACCGCTGGCATCCGGGCCCGCCGCTTGATCGATCTGATTGAATCTCCACAGTCGGAAGTCGAAACGATGTCATCTGAGATTCCAGTGTTGGAGCAGGCCTGAATGTGGGGCATCATTCCCGCCGCCGGCATGGGAAGCCGAATCCAGCCCCTGGCATTCTCGAAAGAGCTTCTTCCGGTGGGCAGTTACTTCACCGGTCCCACCGAGCGGCCTCGGGCAGTTAGTGAATATCTCGTCGAACGCATGGTCAATGCCGGTGTGGACAAAATCTGTTTCGTTATTTCGCCTGGCAAATCCGACATACTTGACTATTTCGGAAGCCACGCGCTCTCGGCCGCGATCTTTTACGCCGTTCAGCCCAGCCCTGAGGGTCTTTGCGACGCCGTGTTTCGTGCGCTGCCGCTCATTCCGCCCGGTGAGGATGTTTGCATCGGCCTGCCTGATACCATCTGGTTCCCGGAAAATGCCCTCCGCGATCTCCCGTCCCGCGAATTCTCGCTGCTTCTGTTCCCCGTCAGCCACCCGGAGCGCTTCGATTCCGTAGTTACCGACGCAACCGGCCAAGTGCAGCAAGTCCGCGTCAAGCAGCAGGAGGTCCTCACCGAGTGGATCTGGGGAGCTATGAAGATGAGCGGCTCTATACTCGCCGAACTCCACGCCATCTGGTCACATCGTAAAGACGAGTATCTTGGAACCCTCATCAACGAGTATCTTTCGCGCGGCGGAAAAGCTCGCGGCTACCCGATTGGCGAGTCTTACGTTGATGTCGGAACTCTCAACGGGTATCGTGAGGCACTCCGCCTTCTCGATGCAAACCGCGCCTCGGCGGCCATCTCTGCTTGATTGAGCAACAGATCGTCACAGACAGGCACGCCCTCCTTGCCTTAGAGGAGGACTGGACTGCGCTCGCGCGAACCAATGCCTCGCTCACGCCATTCCAGACACCCGCCTGGCTGACTACATGGTGGCGTCACTTTGCGAATGGAGACCTGCATGTCCTTACCTATCGCGATGGTCAGCGGCTCCTCGCCGTCGTGCCCTGTTTCTTACACGTATGGAATGGCCGCCGGCAGCTCACTCTCATCGGTTCCGGAATTTCCGATTACCTTGACCCACTATTCCAGCAGGACGCGACGGAGGCGGTGATCTCCAGGCTCGCCGAGCATCTATGTCGCTGCGCCGATTGGGACGTGTGCGATTGGCAGGATCTCTCGTGCGGGACGCCGGTCCGTCAACTCGCCCACCATAGTTCGCTGACCCTGCGGGCCTCTGAAGACCAGGTAATCTCCGCCATCGATCTGCCGGAGGATTTCGACTCCTACTGGTCTGCCCGCTCCGCCGACCTTCGCAGGAATGTACGTCGCTATCGCGCAAAAGCGGAAGCCGAGGCCCCGCTGCAGTTTTCTGTTGACGCGCGCCCATCAGATGCCTTGGTCGACGCCGTTCTTCAGCTGCACACGAGAAGGTGGCGTGCTGCAGGTCAGCGCGGAATGGTTTCCGCCAATGCCTCAGCCCAGTTTCTGAAAGAGATTTCGGCCCGCTTTGCCCAATGCGATATGACCCGTGTCTTTTCATTGCGCTTCAGAGACAAGATCGTTGCCGCAATCCTGGGCTTCATACTGAATGGTCAGTTCTTCAGCTATATGAGCGGGTTCGACCCTGAATTCGAATCTCTCGGATTCGGCCGCACCATCCTGTTTGAAACCATTCGCTCTCTTCACCACGCGGGAGTCCGCCGCTTCGATTTCCTCAGAGGGGATGAGGATTACAAATCTTGGTGGGGCGCCGTTACGATGCCACGATGCCGCCTGTTAATCACGCGCGCAGCAAGCCTCGATAGAGATCTAGGTAATCGCGCGTCATCCGATCACCACTGAATCGCTCCACCGCTCGCTTCCGGCACACATCCCGTGAGATCTCATGCACTCGCTTGACCGCTTCCGCCATTTCGCCTTCGGAATCCACAACAAAACCCGTGACTCCGTGCTCGACGATCTCAGGTAACGCGCCGGAACGGAACGCAACCACGGGCGTCCCGCTGCTCGCGGCTTCCATCGAAACGAGCGAACTTGTCTCGGGCGCCAGGCTCGGGTGCAGTAAAGCGATCGCCCCCGCCAGTAGTGATGCTTTGCATTTCAGCCCGATGGTGCCGACCCATTTTCGTTTCGCGTCCAGCAATGGCTGTACCTCTTCGGCGAAGTACGCCTGGTGGCTACGAAATCGATGCACCGGCCCCGCGACAACCAGCGGCAGGTCAAGCTTATGGGCGACCCGTAGCGCAATGTGGACTCCCTTTTCCGGACAGATCCTCCCTAGCCAAAGCAAATATTTGCGGGCATTGCCGTTGTAATAAAAGCCATCAACATCTATTCCGTTCGGAATCAAAACAGGCTGTTGCTCACCAGGAAATGTTTTGGCTTGCGCCTCCGAGACGCAAACAAACGTCAAATCGCTTCTGTCGAAGGGGGCGCCTGCATACCACGATGCCGGCAGATGCACCGTTACGACCTTGGGTCCATCAAACTCCGGAATGTAAGTAGGAAAGTCGAGCCCATGAAAATGAATCACGTCGATGCGTTCCCTCGCTAACACCGCCTGGATTCGTTCCAAATGCACCCGGCTTGCTTCCTTGCGATCGGTCTCCGTGATCTCTTTGCCTGCCTGGGGCGGTGTCTCTATCAATTGCCCGCTCACCCGCGAGCCCTTTGCTGCTACCACCAACGACCCGCAACCGGCGTTGACGATTCCGCGCTCGAGCAGATATAGTACTTGCTCGGCACCGCCATTCGCATCCGCGCTCACCTCAAATTGCGGATATGCAACACTCAAAACCCTCAAACCCACACTCCATATAAATCTTCGTCCACCAGTATGTGTGCCACATGATGGCGGCTAATGCTGATCGCCTCGTCCGCCATTTTCTCGTGAAAGATCCATTCACATTCTCGGGCACGAACTCCGGCCTTGCAATTTCCGTTCGTTCTTTCCGGCCGCGCTAGTCTCATTTTCTGAGATCCGCTTCTCGCCATGAACCTTCGCCCCTACGGCGCGCGCCTTGTCAGCATCCTCTCCCAGCCCAATCGCTATCTCGTGACCGAACGGATATTCTTGCGCCTCCTTGGGCTGGTATACCTCGCCGCCTTCGGTTCTCTCTGGTCGCAAATCGAAGGTCTCCTGGGCAGTCACGGCATCCTCCCTGTCGTCCGAGCTCTGTCGGTCATGCGAACCGATGTGGGCTCGCGCGCCTTCCTGTACGCCCCCACGCTCTTCTGGTTCGATTCGAGCGATACAGCCCTGACCGCCACCTGCATGATCGGCTGTGCCTTCTCGCTCGTCCTCATCGCCGGTCGCCTGCTCCGCGTGTCCGCCGCGGTCTGCTGGATTCTTTATCTCTCGCTCGTGTCTGTCGGCGAACCTTTCACCAACTTCCAATGGGACGCCCTGCTGCTCGAATCCGGTTTCCTCGCGCTCTTCGCCGGTGCCCCCTGGCTCGTGTGGGCCTACCGCTTCCTGCTCTTTCGTCTCATGTTCGAATCCGGTCTCGTCAAGCTCCTCTCGGGCGACCCAAACTGGCGCAACCTCCACGCACTGCGCTACCACTTCCTTACCCAACCGCTGCCCACTCCGCTCGCTTATTACGCCTATCGCTCGCCTGCCTGGCTCCTCGACAGCCTCACTGCTTTCACTTTATTCATCGAGCTCGTCGTGCCCTGGCTTCTGTTCGCTCCTCGCCGCTTTCGCCAGGTTGCAGTAGCGCTCCTCATTACTCTGCAGATCTGCATCCTCCTTACCGGGAACTACGCCTTCTTCAACCTGCTGGCCGTCGCGCTCTGCTTCTGGGGTCTCGACGATCGCACCTTTGCCCCGCTCGCGCCGTGGCTGCGCGTTCCCTCTCACACCAGCACCACTTGGCTCTCCCGGTCAGCAAACGTCGCGCTCGCTCTGTTGATCGCGATCGGCGCGGTCCAACTCCTGCGAATGCCAAGCCCCTACTCGCTGCGCTGGACACGGCCTGTTCTCGCCTACATCGCTCCCTTCGAGATCGTCAACACGTACGGCCTGTTCGCCGTTATGACCACCACGCGCCCCGAAATCATCATTGAAGGCTCGAACGATCAGGTCGACTGGCGCGAGTACAACTTCCGCTATAAGCCGGGCGAGCTCCACCGGGACCTTCCCTTGGTTGCGCCCCACCAGCCGCGTCTCGATTGGCAGATGTGGTTCGCTGCGCTCGGCACGCCTGGTGAAAACGGCTGGATCAACGGCCTCATGTACCGGCTCCTGCTCGGCGATCGCACCGTCATCGGCCTCATGCAGCCTTCGCCCTTCGACAAACCGCCGCACTACATGCGGGCCCAGCTCTATGACTATAAATTCACCACTCCGGCCGAACGCGCTCGCACCGGCGCCATCTGGACACGCGAACTCCGCGGCACCTGGTACGGTCCCGTTTCGATCACGGGCCGGTAGCTGCTCCTGTCAAGATGGGGCATGCATCATCGCAAGCTTGGAAGAACCGGCTTCGAAGTCTCCGAAATCAGCTTTGGCGCATGGGCCATCGGCGGCGATTGGGGTAATGTCGACGACTCGCAATCCCTGGCCGCTCTTCACAAGGCCGTCGATGCGGGCGTGAACTTCATCGATACCGCCGATGTCTACGGCATGGGACGCAGCGAACGCCTCATCGCCCGATTGAAACGCGAGCGCCGCGAACCAATCATCGTGGCCACAAAAGCAGGCCGCCGGCTGCCTTCGCAAACCGTCGCGGGCTACACGCCCGAA
>JAFAUR010000810.1 GCA_019243205.1 Acidobacteriaceae bacterium
CTAGTTTGAGTCCGGCGATACTCAATCAGCTGTTCCGGGAGATTACGCATTTCGGTGATATTGCTCATGCGAATCCAGAGTTCTTGATCCTCGTACGGTTTCAAGTTGCGGTAATTTCCCGCTGCCAGCACCACGGAACGGCGGAATAAGACAGAAGGGTGAAAAAAGGATGTCAGCCAGCGCGTTCGCCACCGGATCTCGGCATCGGCGGTGGGCGCTGGCCGGCATTCGACCTTTGATCCCTTCTCGTCGATGGCTTGTGCTTGGCTACCCACAATTCCTACCGCCGGGTGCTCTTCCGGAAACGTAACTTGACGAACGAGCCGTTCCGGACGGTTGATATCGTCGGCGTCGATGCGCGCGCAGTATTCGGTATCAGCCTGCCGCACCAGTGCCGCAAGGCTCGATCCTAAACCCATCGGCTGATTGTGCACGATACGCCCGGGGATCTTTGAGGGAACCCACTGCCGCAGTTCTTCGATAGTCCCATCTGTCGATCCGTTGTCCCAAACCAGCAGCCTGTGATTGTCGTAGTGCTGAGCGGCGATCGAGGCCAGTGTCTCGCGAATACACGGCATTCCGTTTCGCACGGGCATAAGCCACGTAACCGGGGGATTGTTCATAAGAGCCCGCCTTCGGGATCTTGATCGGCTGCTTCAGGCCAAAACTGTAGGAGTCGGGCCGCGGCACGCTGCTATGCGTAACACCTATTTCACGAGCAAGCCATGATTATGGTCGTAGCTGATTACGCGTGTCACCTTCCACGCACCATCCTTGTTCTGCCACAACATTATGAACCGGGCGTCCCCTGCGCGCTGCTCGGGGTGCCCTGGGTGGTGAAACCGATGTATCCCGATCTCAACTGCTCCGTATTCCTTCAGCGGGTACACTTCGAGCGTTTGTGGCAGCAATTCCCGCTGCACCTTTCCGCAGATGTTCTCCTTTATAGCGGCGAGGAACGGTGCTTTCCCTACCGACAGGCCCGTCTGGTCATGGTAGAACTCCAAATCATCGGAAACCATTGCGCCCAGAGTAGTCAGGTCGCAGTGATTATATGCATCGAAGAGCTTGGCATCTAAGGACTTTATCGTCACAAATAGAGAGTCGGGCGGCGCGGCAGATTGCGCTTTTGCACGCAGGCCACAAAGAGCCGAGAGGACCAGCAGAAATATGGGTACCGATTTGTTCACGCAAAAGACTCCTGCGGCAGGAATGCAGCCACCGCTCGAATACGAATCGTGGGTAACGGTTGTTCCCAGAAATGATGCTGGCTGTTTGTTGTCCCCCGGTAATGCGCCAGGTGAAAAGGAAATCTTGATTCCGAGGCGGCCACCTGAGGATTGCTAGGATGAGGACGTGGCGAAGCTTGGGGAAACGATTCGTATCGTGCGTTCCATCAAGCCGGAGCACGCGCGCACCTTTGCGAAAACGGTGGTTCCGGAAGTGGTCCGGCCCGCGCGGGTGATTTGGAATCAGGCTATTGGCGCCGTTTTTACACTTTTTGCAGTCTCCTTTTTCAGCTACTCCGCAATGCACCGGGACAATCCCGCAGGTGTCGCGTTTGGCATTTTTCTTGGCGCGGTGATGACATTTTTTGCGATCACGTCGTTTCTGCGAGCGCGCAACATCAATCGCCGCTGAGCCATCCGTGTCTCTCCCGGAACAGCCAGGCCAGTTTCCGTTCACTCGCGGAATTTATCCCGACATGTACCGAAAACGGCTCTGGACGATGCGCCAGTATGCCGGTTTCGGAACAGCGGAAGAGAGCAACCGTCGTTATCGCTATCTGCTGTCGCAAGGAATCACGGGACTTTCGGTCGCCTTCGATCTCCCAACGCAGATGGGCATGGACTCCGACCATTCTCTCGCTGCCGGTGAAGTCGGCCGTGTTGGCGTCGCGATCGATTCTCTTGCCGACATGCAGATTCTCTTCGATGCCATTCAGCTGGAAAATGTCAGCACGTCGATGACGATCAACTCCACCGCTGCGATTCTGCTTTGCCTCTATGTCCTGGTTGCCGAAGAACAAGGCGCGGACCGTCGCAAGTTGTCGGGCACTGTTCAAAACGACATCCTGAAGGAGTACATCGCGCGCGGCACGTACATTTATCCTCCGCGTCCTGCCATGCGCATCATCACGGACCTGTTCGCATGGGCAGGCCGCGAGATGCCCGAGTGGAACACCATTTCGATCAGCGGTTATCACATTCGCGAAGCGGGCTCAACTGCGATTCAGGAAGTTGCGTTCACGTTGGCAAACGCCATCGCTTATATCGAAGCAGCCGTGAACGCCGGCCTCGATGTGGACGACTTTGCTCCGCGTCTTAGCTTCTTCTTCAACGCGCATAACAACTTCCTCGAAGAGATCGCGAAATTTCGGGCAGCACGCCGGCTGTATGCGTCGATTATGCGAGAGCGCTTCGGAGCGAAGAACGATCGCTCCTGCGCGCTCCGGTTCCATACGCAAACGGCAGGATCTACGCTGACAGCTCAGCAACCCGAAGTGAATGTTGTTCGCGTAACTCTCCAGGCTATGGCGGCCGTGCTGGGTGGAACGCAGTCACTGCACACGAACTCGCAGGATGAAGCGTTGTCTCTGCCCACTGAACAATCCGCCCGCATCGCCCTGCGAACCCAACAGGTGATCGGTTACGAAAGTGGCGTTGCGGCCGTTCCCGACCCGTTCGGCGGCAGTGAATACATTGAAGAGCTGACCGGCGAAATCGAAACGGGCGCGCGCGAATACATCGAGCGCATCGACGCACTAGGCGGCACGCTAGCGGCAATCGAGCGCGGCTACGTCCAGGGTGAAATTCAGAACTCCGCGTATGAGCAGCAGCGCGCGATCGAAGAAGGCCAGCAAATCGTGGTCGGCGTAAACAAATTTCAGACAGAGGAAATGGAAGGACCGAAGCCGTTCCGCGTTGACCCGGAGTTGGAGAGGCGGCAAATCGAACGAGTGCGCGCCGTCCGTTCGTCCCGATCACAGGCCAGCGCCTGCGAATCGCTCCGGCAACTCGAAGAAGCCGCTCGCGGCGATGGGAATCTACTGCCTCGGATTCTGGAATGCTGCCGCGCCATGGTCACTGTCGGCGAGATTTCAGACCGGTTACGAACGGTTTTCGGTGAGTACCGCGAGCGGTTCTAATAAAGCAGCAAGCGGCAAGACGCCTGCATCTGAGGGAGATGGGCGAAATACATGCGCTAGCTGCGAAACAGGCCGGGGCGAAGTTGGAGCCATATTCCTACGACCCCGGACCACTCGGTGACGAGCAGGTCGAAATCGAAGTTCAATATTGCGGGATCTGTGCCTCTGATATCGGCCTCATCGAGAACGAGGCCGGATGGGCGACATTCCCACTTGTTCCGGGACATGAGGCAATCGGCAAAGTAGTCGCGGTCGGATCGAACACGAAGCTCGTCAAGCCCGGGCAAACGGTTGGCCTTGGCTGGAACTCGGGAAGCGACCTCTATTGTCGGCAATGCCTGAACGGCGATTATCATCTTTGTGACCACATCGAGATGACGATTGTTGGCCGCCACGGAGCGTACGCAACGCGCGTCCGGTGCCATTGGATCTGGGCCACACCGATTCCCGAAGGCGTAAACGTCGCCACCGCGGGTCCGCTTCTTTGCGGCGGAATCACGGTCTTTTCGCCGATAATCGATCACCACGTGAAGCCGACCGATCGCGTGGGAGTCGTCGGCATCGGCGGCCTTGGACACATGGCCGTGAGGTTCCTCAACCACTGGGGATGTCACGTCACGGCCTTTACAACTTCCGCAGGCAAAGCGGACGAACTGAAAAAGCTGGGGGCTCACGCGATCGTCAACACCCATTCCGAGGAAGAGCTGAACAAGATCCAGGGATCGTTGAACTTCATCATTTCCACCGTGTCGGGAAAAGTTGATTTCGGTGCTTACCTGAACACTCTCGCGCCGCGTGGTCATTTCCATCAGGTCGGAATTTTGCCCGAGGCGACGCTTCCACTCCCGCCGCTGTTTCTAAAGCAGAGATCATTTGGGGGCAGCCCTTCGGGTCCTCCTGCTACGGTGATGGCGATGCTCGATTTCTGCGCCCGCCACGGCATTCAGCCGATTACCGAAGAGCTCCCGATGAGCAAAGCCAACGAGGGAATAGAGCGCGTGAAAGCGGGGAAAGCGCGCTACCGCATCGTGTTGAACAACGATCTGCAGTAAGTGCCTAAGATAGTGGGTTGAGGGAGATCCACATCATCGGCGCCGGGCTTGCCGGTTGTGAGGCAGCCTGGCAGGCGGCCGAGGCCGGCGCACGGGTTGTGCTGCAT
>JAFAUR010000722.1 GCA_019243205.1 Acidobacteriaceae bacterium
GCCGTCCCAACTACACATAGTCTCTAAGGATTAGCAATGCCAAAACGTACGTTTCAGCCGAATAATCGTCACCGGGCGAAGACTCATGGCTTTCGTGTCCGCATGAAAACAGCCGATGGCCGGGCCGTGCTCGCGCGGCGGCGCGCCAAAGGCCGTCACAAGCTTACCGTCAGTGACGAGCGGGCTGTTCGCGGTTACTAAGCCGCCTTTTTGTCTCCCAGCTGTCACTTCCCAGAACAAGACGGGTTGTCCGTTCTTCCGAGTTTCGGAATCTGTATCAAAACGGCGTTCGCATGACCAGCCGCTTCTTCGTTGCGTTCTGCCTTCGGCTACAGGGCGATCCAACGCCTTCCCGGTTCGGGTTTACCGTCCCTCGAACCCTCGGCAAGGCCGTCCAGCGGAACCGGTTGAAGCGAAGGATGCGAGAAGCCGTCCGGCGTGAATATTCCGCTCTGGCCGAGAACTGGGCGATCGTCTTCAACCCCCGGCACAGCGCATTGGGGGCGCCGTTTCCGGAACTGTGCCGCGAAGTTGGCCGTATTTTCAATCAATGCGGGCGCTGCTGATTCTCGTATTAAAGGGTTACAAGGCAGGAATTTCGCCTTTTCTGCCTTCCGCCTGCCGGTATTTGCCCACGTGTTCCGAATACATGATGGAGGCGGTCCAAAAATATGGAGTGTTTGCAGGAGTCTGGATGGGATTGAAGCGGCTCGGGCGTTGCCACCCGTTCCATGAAGGCGGATATGATCCGGTCCGCTGATTACAAGGTCATTCGTTCTTATGTCTACTAGTTCTGGCGGGGTTTCCCCCCAGCCGCCTTCGCTTGAGAAGCGTTTGCCGCTCGCATTGGCCCTGATGATGGCCGTGCTGCTGATTTTCCAGTACGTGTTCAAACCGGCGCCTGCGCCCAAGCCAGCCACCGCGCAGCCCGAAACCAAAACCGCCGCCCAGGTGGCGAGCAAGCCCGCAGTTTCGGCCGAGACGCCAACTGCTCCGGCTCCGGTGGGCCAGACCCAAGCGGCGTCGCAATCCTTTTACAAGATCGAAACGGACCTCTACAGCGTGGAGTTTTCGAATCGCGGCGGCGTGGTCACGAGTTGGGTGCTAAAAAAGTTCAAAGACAACTCAGGCCACCCACTTGAGCTCATCAACAAGAGCGCGAATGTCCCCTTGCCCTTCAGTATTGAAGTAAGCGGCGCGAAGCTCCCGTTTGATCCCAACACGGTTCTTTACCACGAGAACAAGTTAAACGACGGCACCGGGGTTGAATACGTCTACTCAGACGGCAAAACCACGGTCCGCAAGACGTTTCAATTTTCCAGAGACAGCTATCTCTCTAACATTCGATCAGAAGTGCTGCGGGGCGACACGCCTATTCCGAACGTCTTGATGTGGCGCGGCGGGTTCGGCGATCAGAAGGTCCGGAATGCGGCGCTGTCGCAGCACACGGTACGCTATGACACAGCCGCCGGCAAACTCAATACGAAGACGACGAAAGATGCAAAGAACGGCCCTGTCTCGGACTCGGGCAATTACCTGTTTGCAGGTCTCGAAGACGCCTTCTTTGCCGCCGTTGCAATGCCGGAATCGGGTTCGCCGCTCGAGATTCGAACTTACAGCGACGATGTAAAGCTGCCGAACGAAGATAAGTCCGCGCAATATGTCGGGGCGGGCATCTCGACCGGAGCAGAAAACAACATTTCTCTATTTGTCGGCCCGAAAGACATCGATATCCTGAAGAAGGTAAACCCGAAGCTCTCGCAAATCGTCGATTGGGGTTTCTTCGGCGTTATCGCCAAGCCGCTGTTCCTGTGGCTCAATTGGGTCCACGATCATTGGACCAATAACTACGGCTGGGCCATCATCCTGGTCACTTTGATCATCAATATCGCGCTGTTCCCGCTGCGGTTTTCCAGCTTACGGTCCGCGCGTAAGATGCAGAAACTGCAGCCGCAGATTCAGGCCATCAACGCCAAGTACAAGAACGTTAGCATCCGCGACCCGCGCAAAGCCGAACAGAACCAGGAGGTCATGGAACTGTATAAGCGGGAAGGCGTGAATCCGGTGGGCGGATGCCTTCCCATGCTGATCCAGCTGCCGTTCTTCTACGCTTTTTATCGTGTTCTGAGCATCGCTATCGAATTGCGGCACGCGCCCTGGCTTTGGGTGCCCGATCTCTCGTCTCCGGAGACCCTCCCCATTCACCTGCTGCCGGTCATTCTCATCGCGACTCAGTTCCTGACACAGAAGCTGACCCCGGCTGCGGGTGTGGACCCCAACCAGCAGCGCATGATGATGATGATGCCGCTGATATTCGGCTTCATGTTCTATTACGCATCTGCTGGACTTGTACTATATTGGTTAACCGGAAATTTGGTGGGGATCGCTCAGCAATTAATCATCAATCGCTTCATGCCAAGCCCCACTCCACCTCCGGCCCCCGCTAAGGCGCCGGTCAAGAGGACAGCAAAGAAATAGAACCGCATGAAATATACCGTTGACTCGCTGCGGCCCAAGCTGGACCAATTTGTGGTGCCCCTGTTGAGGCACGCTGGTCTCGACCTTTCATACGAGTTGCGCGCCGCCGAGAATCCGCATCCGGAAGTGGAGAATCCGGAAGTTACGGTGCACTTCTCTGGTCCTGACGTTGACCTCTTAATTGCGAACCGCGCCGAGCTGCTGCTTGCTCTAGAACATCTGTCGATGGAAGCGATGCGGCTTCCCGCCGAAGATCATTCACTGATCTCCTTCGATGCAAACGATTACCGGTTACTGCGTGTGGAGGAGTTGCGTATGAGCGCACTGGCCGCGGCCGAGAAAGTGAAACGGACGCGCGTCCCGTTCCACTTCAACCCCATGAGCAGTCGCGAACGCCGCGTCATTCATCTTGCGCTTCGTGAGGAGAAGGATCTGCGCAGCGAAAGCGTGGGTGTCGGTCCGACGAGAGCTGTGGTCGTCATTCCTGCCGACATGCCCACGCCTCCGGCTCCGCCTGCGCCGCCCCGCGGTCATTTCGGTGAAGGTCGCGGTGGAAATGGGCATCGCTCCGGTGAAGGCCGGCGCAATGGCCCACCAAGGCGCGACGGAAACAGGGGCGGCAGGCGTCCCGGTCGCGGCGGCGGACGCCCTTCGCATCACTAGTTCGTGAACCTGAAAGAAACGATTGTGGCGGTTGCTACGCCTCCCGGGCGTGGCGGCCTCGGCGTCGTACGCATTTCCGGGTGTCAGTCGCGTGACATCGCATCCCGCTTTCTGCGGTTTTCGCGCGACCCACTCTGGCGCTCCTGGTCGAACGAGTTAGCCCAGGTTGTCGACGAAAACGGCGAAGGCATCGACCAGGTGGTGGTGAGTTACTTTGCCGCGCCTCGCTCCTACACGGCTGAAGACATCGTGGAGGTTACCTGCCACGGTGCTCCCGTCGTTCTACGCTTCTGCATCGAGCGTGCCCTCGCCGGGGGAGCGCGGATTGCCGAGCCCGGCGAGTTTACTTTACGCGCTTACCTGAACGGGCGCATTGATCTGCCTCAAGCGGAAGCCGTCCGTGACCTGATCGACGCCACAACGCTATATCAGGCTCGCGTGGCTGCTCAGCAGATGGGCGGTTCGGTTTCCCGCAAGATACAGCCCATCAAGGAACAGCTTCTCGAACTCATCGCGCTTTTGGAAGCAGGGATCGATTTCGCCGAAGACGACGTGAGCGTCGCCTCACCGGACGAAATCCTGCGCCGGCTCGGACCCATCGAACGGGGGATCGACGCTCTGGTCAAGAGTTTCGGCGCAGGGCGGCTCGTCTACCAAGGCTTTACGCTCGCGATCGTAGGCCGGCCCAACGTTGGGAAAAGCAGCCTGTTCAATCGTCTGCTGGAACAGGATCGCGCGATCGTAACGGACATTCCGGGCACGACGCGCGATCTCGTCAGCGAAAGCACCGCGCTCGGCGGTATTCCTCTACGGCTCGTGGACACCGCCGGAATTCGCGAGGCCAAGGATCTGGTTGAAACGCTCGGGATTGAACGTAGCTATCAGGCGATGGCGGATGCGGATCTCACTCTGCTCGTGCTCGATGCGTCGTCGAGTTTTACTGAGCAAGATCGGAGTCTGCTGGAAAGAGTGTCTGATCAACGCCCTTTACTCGTGGGAAATAAGGCGGACTTGGGCTGGTGTCTGGATGGCCTCGAAGGAACAATCCCGGTTTCGGCGGTTACGGGGGAAGGCATACCGGAACTGAAAGATCGCATGCTCAGCCGGATCGCGCCTGCGGGCCTCGCGGCGCCTGAACAAGGCAGCATCACGAACATCCGGCACGAAATGCTTCTTCGCGAGACCCTGGAA
>JAFAUR010000998.1 GCA_019243205.1 Acidobacteriaceae bacterium
CAAACCCGATTGCCCCGGTTACTCGGCTCGGCCACATCATTTGAGGGTGGCCAGGTAAGCAGTCAAGTCGTGCATTTGTTTATCGGTCAGAGTGAACTGCCTATCGATGTGAGCTTGTAAGGGATCTTCCGTCTCGATCTTCGGATCGTCGCCGTGTCTCGCAAGCGTTTGCCGCACGCCGCTCGCATCAAGAAATGTCGCGGTGTAGTCGGACAAAGACACGAGCAGACCGGAACGCGCTTCACCATTCGCCTGACTGATCGTGACACGAATTCTGAGCGGTTCCTTGGGTACGAAGCCCGGATAACCGCCATCGCCAATCGGCAGCACCATCCGGCCCTGCAGCACGGCGGGCGGATATTTCGATCCGATACCTTTCAGATCACCGCGGGCCGAATGACATGTCACGCACTTGCCTGCGCCCTCGAAGAATGCTTTCCCGGCGGCGGCATCTCCTACCAGAACTTCTGTTCCAAAGCTTGGATGACGCGCCGTGGATGCGATGGTCGAATGCAGGAAAGCCGCAATCGCAGTGACTTTGTCCTCGCTCAGGTTGAACGCCGGCATTCCTTTGTCCGGACGTCCTACTTTGAGAAACGCCCCTAATTGGTTTCCGCCGTGGTCGGCTCGAACAATGGCTGATTGCGTCAAATCCGGGCCGCCCTGCCCACCTCCACGCGCCGTTGCTCCGTGACAGAAGCTGCAGTTCGCAAGAAACGTCTGCCGCCCGGCTGTGACCTGCGCCGGGTCAAACTGAGGATGCTGAGGCTCCGATTCCTGCGGCCGGCCAACTTGCCTGGCTTCGAGCGAAAACGACATGGCTATCAGCGTCACGGTTACAGCAATTGCAACGCGCCCGATGTGCGCGAACCTACTGCTCGACATCTCTGACGATACGAAACCCGACATCCCAGCGATCTCCTGGGCCGGCGCCGTGGGTCGCGTAGATCGCATTCTTCACATCAGATACAAATCCGGCCCCTTTGAGCACATGCTGCCCTCCATGCGAGGGTGGCACCGGATCGGGAAAGGTTTTCTCGTTATAGAAATCCTCGACCCACTCCCAGACGTTGCCGAGCATGTCGTAGAGTCCCCACGCGTTCGGCTCTTTCGTGCCGACCATTTTCGTCGTTGGCTTTCTGCCGTTATCCGTTGTCCGAAGTCCCTGCACGGCTTGCTTTCGAATATCGTTCCATCCCACCTGTCCCGGTCCGCCCGCGCGCCCTGCATACTCCCACTCGAACTCCGTGGGGAGGCGGTACAGATGAGTTCTTTCGCGCCTGTTCAGTTCTTTTACGAATGCCTGGGCATCTTCCCAGGTAACGCTTTCGACGGGATGCCGGCCCGCATCATCGGTGACTTTTGATGCCTGGAAAACTGACGGATTGCTGCCCATCAAAGTCTTCCATTCGGCTTGCGTGACTTCATACTTGCCGATGTAAAACGGCCTTGTGATTCTGACCGGGAAGCCGTCGCTACTCTCCTGTTCGACTAGTTTGTGACACAACGCCAAATCTTGCGGAGTCCACAGAATTCTCGGATCTACCGTGATGCCGGGCTTCGGCGTGACCGCGGGGTCAGCGCTCGACGGACACGAGGGATGAAACACGGCCTCCTGCATCTGACCGGGCCGGATCAGGACGAATTCCATCCCTTCCGCATTGACGTAAGTGCCGGGAAGCGATGCCCATGCCGCAGCAGCCAGCAAGACGGCAAAGCTCATTGGTTCAGGATCCGGATCCCGACGTTTCGGAACTCGTAAGCGGCTCCAGGTTTCCAGCTGCCCGGAAGATTGAACGAACCCTCGGCAGGTTCGTAAGTGGAGGCCCAGTGAGCCTGAAGTCCGATCATGCCGTCTGTTTCGTCGGCGATCTTGTCGTTACGGGGCTCCTGGACTTCCCACATTTTCGTCCCATTCACCCACTCGGAGATGCGCGGAGCCGGGCCCTCAATTCGGATCAGAAACGCGTTCCAATCGCTGTTTCTCCAGATGGCCGGAAGAGCCGTTGCTTTAGCCGCCTGACTGACTCTCAGATTCTCACCCAGCAGATTTCCGGTTCCGCGGCCCTGGTCGAGTTCGATCTGATATGCCGTCCCGCCTTCCGTCGATCGAAGGAAGATCCCACTGTTGCAGCCCCAGGGTGCTTTGACCTCAATATAGAGTTCGTAATCGCGGTAACGCTTGTCCGTAAGAAGCAGGCCGCCCTGTCCGTACGGCGATTGCCTTATAAACAACACTCCGGCGCGTACGCCGGCCTCGGGAGTTGAGCCGTGATGATCCGTTCGGCTCAGGTGCCAGCCCGAAAGATCCCGGCC
>JAFAUR010001027.1 GCA_019243205.1 Acidobacteriaceae bacterium
GGAAATCGAGCGCGAAGTCCCGATCTCCCGAAACGTCCATGCTGTTCCGGGTATATCCCGCGAACTGCATGTCGTGCGCCATCGCCTCCCGGTCATGTGGGAACCCGCTTCCGGCCAGCGCGCCCGAGCCAAGAGGCATGACATCTATGCGTGCACGGGCCTGCTCGAAGCGCTCGAAGTCTCGTGCCAGCATTTCGAAGTACGCCAGAAGATAATGCGGCCAGAGCACCGCTTGCGCCCGTCGGAGATGGGTGTAGCCGGGAATGACCGCGTTCGGATGCGCGTGGGCGAGACGCAGCAATTCGGCCATCAGATCAGCCAGTTGCGCAAGCAGCCGGTCCGTTGCGTCCCGCAAATACAGCCGGACGTCGAGCGATACCTGCTCATTCCGGCTACGCCCGGTGTGAATCTTGCCGGCCAACGCGCCGACTTTTTCGCCCAGCTTCCGAATCACGAACGTGTGCACGTCCTCGTCAGTAGCGCCGTCGAAGAAAGCCGCTGCGCCTGCTTCTTCCTTGATTTGCGAGAACGCTTCTACAATCCGGCGGCATTCTTCTTCTGTAAGGATGCCTTGCCGCAACAACGCCCTGGCGAAAGCTTGGGACCCCTCCACGTCGGCGGAAAGCAGTTTTCGATCGAAGTGCAGCGAATTCGAAAACTGCTCGAACACCTCTGATGGGCCCGATTCGAATCTTCCGCCCCAAAGCTTCATCGCTCTTTACTTTGCCGCCTTGACCAGAGCTTCAACTTTGATGGGCAACCCAATGAGATTGATAAAGCCGAGAGCATCTTTCTGGTCATAGCTCGCCCCCATAGTGAAACTCGCGATGTCCAGACTGTATAGCGAATTCGGGCTCTTTCTGCTTGTTGGTTCCAGATTGCCTTTATAGAGGCGCATGGTGATTTCTCCCGTAACGGGAGCTGAAAGTTTCTCGAAGAACGCATCGAGAGCCTCGCGCAGTGGTGTGAACCAGAGGCCGTTGTAAACCATCTCCGCGTAATCCAACGCGAGCTTCTGCTTGTAGTGCATCGTTGCGCGGTCCAGTGTCAGCGCTTCGAGTTCCCTGATGGCGACCATTAAGATGGTCCCGCCCGGAGTCTCGTAGCAGCCGCGTGACTTCATACCTACGAACCGGTTCTCCACTAAATCGATGCGGCCGATGCCGTGCTCGCCTCCCAGCTCATTCAACTGCTCCAGAAGTGCAACACTGCTCATTTGCACTTGCCCGTTGATGGATACCGGAACTCCTTTCTCGAACCCAATCGTGACTTCCGCCGGCTTCGAGGGAGCATCCATCGGACTCTTCGTCAGCATCCAGATGCCATCGGGAGCCGCGTTTGCGGGATCTTCCAACTCGCCGCCTTCGTGCGATATGTGCCAGATATTCCGGTCCCTGCTATAGATCTTTGTCGTGGATTGCGCGATCGGCACATTGTGTTTCTTCGCGTATTCGATGGCATCTTCACGCGAAACGATGTCCCATTCCCGCCACGGCGCGATCACCTTCAAATGCGGAGCGACGGCCTTGTATGTCAGTTCGAATCGAACCTGGTCATTACCTTTGCCTGTGCATCCGTGCGCAAGCGCATCACATCCTGTTTTCAGCGCAACTTCCGCCTGCCGTTTCGCCAGCAGGGGCCGCGCGATGGAGGTGCCCAGCAGGTACTTGTGCTCGTAGACACCACCGGAACGGACCAGTTTCCATAGATAGTCATGCACGAACTCTTCGCGCATGTCTTCCACGTAGACTTCGGAAGCGCCAGTCTTCAGGGCTTTCTCGCGAAGTCCGTCCAATTCCTCGCCGCCTTGCCCGATATCGCCGCAAACGGCGACTACCTCACAGCCGTAATGCTCCTTCAGCCACGGAATGATGATGGAGGTGTCCAGCCCCCCGGAGTAAGCCAACGCGACTTTCTTGGCAGAGATTTTATTCACTTTTCTTCCTCATCTGTTTGAACACACGTACACCGCAGCGGCTGAAAGCCTGCAAAGCGGCTCGGATTTCGTTGTCTATTGCAGCAGCGTCAGCAGCAGCGCTTTCTGAGCATGCAGCCGGTTTTCCGCCTGATCGAAAACAACGGATTGCGCCGACTCGATGACTTCGTCCGTGACTTCCAACCCGCGCTTGGCGGGCAAACAGTGCATGAAGAGCGCATCCGGCCTCGCTCCTGCCATCAGCCCTTCATTGACCTGATATGGCGCAAAGGTCTCGTGGCGCTCATGCGCCTCAGATTCCTGCCCCATGCTGGCCCAAACGTCGGTATAAACTGCGTGCGCAGACTTGACCGCACTAGCCGGATCATTCACGATCTCTACCGAGCCGCCTGACGCAGCAGCGAGTTTCTCGGCCTTGTTCACAATCTCTGGGTTTGGCTCGTAGCCGGGAGGTGTCGCTACCGCGCAGTGCATGCCCAGCCTCGCGCCGCACAGCAGCAGCGAATGTGCGACGTTGTTGCCATCGCCCACATACGCAAGCCGCACACCCCGCCATTTGCCGAGGGTTTCTTTGATCGTCTGCATATCGGCAAGAGCCTGGCAGGGGTGATATTGATCGGTCAACGCATTCACGACCGGAAGCCCCGACCAGCGCGACAAGTCGTCCACTGTCTGTTGCGAGAAAGTCCGAGCGACGATCGCGTCAGTCCAACGCGCCAGGTTGCGGGCAACATCTTTCAGGGGCTCGCGGCCGCCAATCATTCCATCCTGGGCCACCACATCCCCGCCCAATTGCTTCGCCGCGAGTTCGAAGGTCATGCGTGTCCGCAGCGATGGCTTCTCAAACAGCAGGCTGATATATCGGCCTTTGAGCGCAGTCGCAAATCGTTGCCGCGATTGCTTCACCTGCCCCGCCAAATCGAGAACGGCCGTCAACTGCTCCGTCGACAGATCAAGATCGTGACGGAATGTCAATTTCCCCAGCTGCGCGGTGGGATGGTACATGGGTGCGGCCAACGAGTCACCTCCGGTGTATTTTTATTCAACACTATGAATAATTACACAAAGCGGGCCGCTCGTGCAAGTCGAGGGAACGGAGGGTAATGTCCTGAGCTGCGTTGTTGCACCCCCTGTGTTTTTATTCAGTCATTGAAACTTAGGAGTTACAAATATGAAGCACATAGACATAGAAGCTGTCAAATCTGAGCGTGTTACGGATGTTGAGCCAGTCCTAAGTGTCGTTATTCCTGCCTTGTTTTGGTCCTCTTCTCTGGGATGGATAGCAGTTTTCCTGGGGTTGCTCTTCGGCCACACACAATGGATGATTCGGCTCCCCATCCGGCTAATAGCCACGCTTGGTTAGGCGTTCTTCCCTGCGCCTCATGGCGAATTTCCGACGGCGGAACTCCCACCACAACATCGTTCCTATCAAACTATCGCGTCGATGAACATCAGATCGATCATGTGGTTTCCGACGGCAACTTGCTGGGGCGTGAGTCCCCTCAAACGGCGATCATACCGGGCGTCAGGTGGTCAGCCATTTGGGGGTTCATGGCTATGCTGCTCCGGATAAATGCAGCGCCTACGATCTTCATAGGCCGGGTGGAATGGGTAGCATACGCCCAACCAGTCATTGCCACGCTCAGTAGAAACGGAATCCCTAAGAAGCAAAAGAGGAAAAGCAAAGTCGGGGGCCTTGGTGGCCCGGAAGAGTTGTCCGCAGTAGCGAGGTACACCGTAATAGATATCCGCAATGGTCGACATAGCGTAAGACAGTTTACACGACGACTATCACACAGGTTACTTAATCGCTCGATGATACGCTTCTCGATTGTGACTGAAACCCAATTTCAGTTAGAGTATGACGGCGAAGCGGTGGCCACCGGCTTGATGGACGTCCGAGATCTTGCGCCAGCACTACTGGGTCTTGGTGATCTACTCGAAGCTGTTAACGAGGAATTGAACGGAGACTTAACATCGGTCAAGGCTTTTGCTGATGCAAACTTCAAGACAGGTTCTTTCGATGTCAATCTCCGGGTTATCCAGGACTTCATCGGACAGATAAAGGGATTCATCGGCTCCCAAGACGTCAAAGATGCCGAGGAGGTAATCAAGACAGCGGGCGTCGCTGGCAAAGAAGCGTGGCTTGGCTTCCTGAGCCTGAAGAAGTGGCTGTCTGGACGCTCAATAGAGCAAAAATCCGAACCAGACGACGACGGCAGGATTAGGGTTTCTATATCTGGCGACGTGAAATTTACCAAAGAGGAAGTGTTGAAACTCCTCGGAAATGACAAGGCAAATCAGGCTGCTGAACGAATAATATCCCCTCTCGCTCATCCGGGGATCGATTCAGTCAGGTTTCGCGACCGCCAGCATGTGGACACGCCGATTACTCTGGAGAAGTCGGATATCACCGCATATACCACCGCACCACGAGCCGTTGAAATCAAAGAACTTCAAGACCAGCAGATCACCGAAAGAAGCAGTAGTAGATTGACACGCATCTGGGTCCTCGAGCCGTCATTCATCAGGGGTAACAAGTGGCTCGTAGAAGAAGCGTCGCTGAAATTCTACGTCGATATTGACGACAATGAATTCATGGACAGAGTGTCTCGGGCCGAAGTACCATTCACCGCGAACACTGGATTAGACGTGGAACTGGCCCAATTGCTAAGGGTAGCGAAGAATGGAAGGGATACTGCGACGTATACGGTTAAAAAAGTGAACGAAGTAGTATATGGCCCGGACCAGACCCTTCTTTTTAGCTGACAAGTTCTGCCACGGTCCAAACCCGATCTGTAATGCCCGCTTCCATCGCAGGCGTCAGGCGGAGTGTCTGGTGGATTTTGCAGAAATTGTAATACGCAAAAGGCAG
>JAFAUR010001037.1 GCA_019243205.1 Acidobacteriaceae bacterium
TGCTTCTTGAATAACCCGATCTCGGCTTTCGCGGCGAAAGGAAAATCGACGCGTACTTCGTAGTGGTCGTCTACACGCGCAAACGTGTAAGGCGGGGTGTTTCGGCCGACGGCCGACGGGTCGCTATTACCGTAGAGTACGGTCGCCATCTCGGCGAGCCGCTCCAAACCCAGGACCTCGTGCGAAAACATCGGGACCTGGCGAACCGGGATAGGCGAGAAATATTGTTCAATTTGTTCAAGGACGTGCCTCTGCGATTCCTGCCAGTTCTGAAAGAACGGGTCCTGCACCGACCCGGGAATCAGGCGATTGACGATGATCTGATCGACCGTGAGACCGTGCAGGTTGAAGTAGACGAAAGCGCGCTGCGTCTCTCGAAGAACCATTTTCTCGGCATTCGTAACGAGCCGCACGCTTGTTACCGTCGGATCTGCGAGCACGCGATCGACGCCCTCCACCTTGTCGAACAGGTCCTGCAGATTTTGGAAATAGCGGTCAGACGGCAGTTCTAACGGCGTCAGGTGTTTCGCAAGCGGACGAACAGCGCGCATGACCTTCCGCTCCAATCCGAAGACATGTTTGATGTACCAATCGAGTGTTGAAGGCAAGCTGACGAACCGGATCGATTCCGCGGTAGGCGCACAGTCGAGCACAATGACCTCGAATTCGTCTGACCGCCGGTACTGATTCACGTACATCATGGCGCTCAGTTCTTCCATGCCCGGAAAAATAGCCATCTCTTCCGCTTCGACTCCGCCCATGCCTGTTTTTCGAAGCAGAGCTGTGACGTAGGCCGAGATCTCGCTCCAATGATTCTTGATCTCGTGATTGATGTTTACTTCCTGCATCCACAACCGCTCGGCAACCGGTACAGCCTCCGATGTGCCGCCGTGGAAGAGAGCTCCAGGAATGTCGAAACTGTCCGCGAGGCTATGTGCGGGATCGACGCTCATCACCAGCGTTCGTTTCCCCTGTCGCGCGAGTTGAAGCGCGGTTGCTGCGGCCACACTTGTTTTACCGACACCGCCCTTACCGCTGAAAAGTAGGATGCGCACAGTTACTGATATTCTCGGTAATTCGAGACATGCGTGTAACGAAGAAAACCGGTTCGAGCCGCAGACGATTCCTCAGCGGCGCATTAGCCGCCGGTACCGGCAGCATCCTCGCTTTCGCCCAGCGCGCTGCGCAAGCGCCACAGCAAGGAGCGACGCCAGGCGCCGGCTCGCCTCCGCCCAAAACGGCCCGCATCACGTCAAGTCTGATGATATGGACCATCAAGGGAACGTTCGAAGAAAAAGTCGCGCTCGCCGCTCGCGCCGGCTTCCAGTCTCTCGAACTCGTGAGCGAGCATCTCAAATGGTCTGAGGCCGAGGTGACGAAGTACAAGCGAACCGTTCAGTCTTACGGTCTGGGCCTAGACGCATTGCTCGCCCAGCACGACTGGACCACGCGCCCGGTAACGATGGTGAATCCGGCGCACCGGGACGCTTTCCTGCAAGAAGTGCGCGATTCGATTACCTGGGCCAAAAAACTGAACGTGCCGCAGATCATCCTCATGAGCGGAAATATTCAACCCGGCATGTCGCACGAAGCGCAATACGCCAGCATGCTGGAAGGCGGGAAGCGTGCGGCGGATTTCGCTTCTGCAGCTGATATTAAGCTGATCCTCGAGAACCTAAATAGCAAGGTTAATCATCCGAACTACTTTTTGACGAGCGCCCGCGAAGCGTTGCAGTGCGTCAAGGAAGTGGACAATCCGCATTTCCGGCTGCTGTTTGACATCTATCATGAGTCCGTACAGAACGGCGATCCGATTCCTATCATCACTGATGCCGCGCCGTACACCGCGGTCTTTCATGTCGCCGACGCGCCCGGACGGCATGATCCTGGAACGGGGCAAATGAAGTGGGATGAGATCTACAAAGCGATTGCTAAAGCGAATTACTCGGGTTACATCGCGATGGAATATCTTCCGGTAGCCGACGAGCTCGAGAGCTTGATGAAAGCTTTGACGCAAATG
>JAFAUR010001113.1 GCA_019243205.1 Acidobacteriaceae bacterium
TATATAACATTACACGACTCGTAACACTGCAGCAAAAGATCTTCCGGCAAACAACTGAGTGTGTATGGTGTGCCGAGCATCGATTCACGTCTTGTGGGAGATCCAGGGACGGTCCACATAACCTCTGAACTTGAGAACGTCCTGTGAGGACCCGACGACCTCAATTACAGTACCAACTGACGTGCCCCCCAAGTCCGTTCAGCCCCCAGGGTCAGGCTTTTCTCGCGGGGCGATTCAAACCCCCCGCGGATTTGCCCGAGTGAGATTGGCGGCGCAACTCACCGCTGTTCCGGGTGATAATTTCGAGAGAAACCTGCAACTGGTCTCGGCGATCGAGGGAATCGCGCGAGAGAAGAAATGTACGCCTTCGCAGCTAGCACTCGCCTGGGTGTTGGCGCAAGGCGAGATATTGTGCCGATTCCAGGAACCAAGCGTATGAAGTTCCTGGAGGAGAATATAGGCGCGCTGGCAGTCGGATTGCAGCCGGAAGAGCTGGAGCGGATCAATCGCGTTCTGCCGGCGGGCGCAGCCTCGGGGCAGCGCTATCCGGAAGCTGTGATGGCTGCGGTCAATCGCTAACCGGACGGGGGATTGAATGGATTTTCTCGACAGTCTTGAAAATTCGCTGAAGAATCTTGAATCCAGAGAGGAGCGCGATCCCGGCACACACGAACGCCGGCACACCGAGCGGACGCGCGCCCTTGCGGAGGCCCCTTGGGCTGAAAAGTTAAGGAATTCGGAGTTTACGAAGAAGCTTCTGGACGCCGCTGCCTTAGCCGGGCACCGCATTCGGGCGAAGGTCTATATGTCATGGATTGACACCACGCTCAGGCTGGAAGCGAAAGGGAGGAGCTTGGAACTACGCCCAACCGGCGAGGGAATCGTTGCGGATTTCACTCGGCCTGATGGGGAATCCTTCAAGCGGAAGGTGGATCTTTCAAGCGATCCCGAGGACCTCTTGAATGAATGGCTGGGAGAGCGAAATGCTGTTCCGGAGAGAGCGTAACCCGGCTCTCTCCAGTTTGGGGAATCTGAATCTACGCCAGCGTAACCTGTTCGGCCTGAAGCCCCTTCGGGCCGTTCTTTACGACGAAGGACACGCGTGCGCCTTCATCCAAAGTGCGATAGCCGTTCTGTTCAATCGCAGAGAAGTGGACGAAGACATCCTCTCCGTTCTCTCGAGCGATAAATCCGAAGCCCTTGGAGGCATTGAACCACTTAACAGTTCCAGTTTCTTTCATGCTTAAACTCTCTTTCTCTCGCGACAAGAAACCGACAAATCATTTGAGAGATCGAGACCTGTGAACCTGAGTGGGATTAGCGGGGTCGTACGAGAAACTATCAATTGAAAGGAAGGAATCTTACCGTGCTCCTCAAAGATACCTGCCAGGTGAGCGTTCTGTCAATTGTTTTCAGACAGTTCTGTGGAATACCTGAGATCAGGACGAGACTTTGCGAACGAGCCCGGCGAGTTTTGCCCGTTCTTCCGGAGTCATGCGGACATAATCGCCGGTCGATTTAGCCGGCGGCTTCTGAAGCTTATCTTCGGCGATTTTCTCGGAAATTGCCCGGTTTTGAGCGATGCGAAGAGCCGTACGCTCGGCCGGAGTCATCAGGTGGAATGGCTTGTTCATGGTTTTGGGTGCTCAATTCATCATTTGTGACCCGTTCAGTAGCAGTCAAGCCAGATGTTCCCTGATATTCTGAAAGTGTACTGCCCGCATTCCAAATGAGTCCGGCCGCTGAGAAATCCGTGATCAGGTTGGTGGTGAAATCCAATTGCCAAACTTGCAGATCCTGATCTGAACAAGCGCGCCTCCCGAACTCGAGTTTATCGAGCGACCGCTCGATAACGGAAGCAGGATGCGGCACCAGGGCGCCGTTCCTTTGGTCTTCCTGGCCTTAGTGGACGGTGAACTTTCAAATCAGGAGGAGAGATGCCAGGCCGGGGTCCACAAACGTTTAAGAAACGACAGAAAGAACAAGAGAGGCGGGAGCGGCAGCAAGAAAAATTCGCCAAGCGGCTGCAGCGTAAGGGAGAGCGCGGCACGACGCAAATCGCCGATGAAAATGATCTGCTGGTGCTGAATCCGGATTTACCCAAACCGCCCCCGGGGGCTGCCCAATAACCGTTTCAGCGGGCAAGCAGCGTAGTAAGTTTTCCGATGATCGTTCGGCGGCTGAGCATTTCCTCTGAGGCGCTGAGAGACGGCCAAGCACGACCGGCTTTCACAGCGTTTCTAGACGCTCAGAGGAATGTTCAGCCTCCGTACTCTGTTTTGCTGCAGGCTACGCATTCAGAACTGGCGGGCAATTTAGTCGCGGCGCTTCTCCCGGACGCTTTCGGCGAGATTCGGCCGGAAGTTATCGAATCAGCGAGGCGGCACGATTTCGGCTGGAACCCGAGCGATGAGCGACAACTCGAACAAGCTGGGAACCGCGGTCCCAAACCCTTTCCGGATTTAACGCACGAGGAGCAGGTTTCATCGTGGCGAGAGTCACTGAACCTCGCGCAGAACCCTCCCCTTGTGAACGTCCTGATCAGCAGACATTTCTGCTGCCTGGCGGGCAACGACCCGCATTTCGTCTCCTTCCGTGATCGTGAAACAAGTCGCCGTGCTTCTCTCGAAGAAACGCTGCCGTTCAGCGCAGCGGAGCTGGACAGATGGGAAGCGGCTCTCGGCTTCTGCGATCTCCTCTCGCTTTACTTGTGCAGCGGAGCGAAGGAATCTGTGAGCTTTCCCTTTGCGCATCCCGCGGATCCCAAGGCCGCGACCGCACCGAAGGCGATTCTCTCCTGGAAAAACGGAGAACTCGAGTTCGATCCACCTGTACTGAGAGAAAGATCAGAATTCGCGGCGTCCGGGAAGATGTACCAGGACGGCCATATCTCACGAGAAAACACCAACTATCACTGGACTTTCATCCACTAAGGTGCCCGCCATGGGGTTTCTTTACAAGCTGGGCACAGCCGCAGCGTTGGCCTTTGATTCCATACGGGTTCACAAACTGCGCAGTTTTCTGACCCTGCTCGGTGTCATTGTGGGTGTTGCAAGTGTCATTCTGGTCGGGGCCGCGATCGACGGGCTTGGGGTCTATGCCGAACAAATCACAGCGAAAGCCTTCGGCAATGACAGTTTTCTGGTTGCTCAGATTGCATCCGTCGGGAGGCTGACCGGAAAGCAACTCGCGGAAAAGCAAAAATACAACAAGCGCATTCATAAAGAAGACCTGGAGTACCTGCGAAGCGCAGCCGGCGAACAGATACAATACAGCCCATATCAGCAGCGGATTGAGGACGTAAAGGCGGAAGGGCAGGTATACGAGGCAGCCAATGTGATCGGCGTTTCGTATAACATGCCGCAGATTCGTGACATTCCGGTTGCCAGCGGCCGATTTTTCATTGAGCCCGAAGAGAAGAGACGCCGTCCCGTCGCCGTTATCGGAGAGGACATTCGCGCGGCATTGTTTCCAGACCGGCAACCGTTAGGGCGCGAAATCAAGATTTCCGGGATCGGGTTCACCGTTGTGGGAGTGCTCGAACGGCAAGGCTCGTCTTTCGGCCAGAGTCTCGATAACCCGGTTTACATCCCGAGTACGGTTTATCGGTCGCTGTTCGGCGGATCGCTCAGCATGATTGTTTTTGGAAAAGCAAGAACGGGTTCAGGGCTGGGTATGGAGCAGGCCTTGGATGCGACGCGGGTAGCGCTTCGAATTCGCTTTCACGCGCACCCGGGAAAACCGGACAATTTCGACACGCTAACTCCGGATTCGGTTCGCTCCTTCACTGGCCAGATTCTAGGCGTGATTGCGGCGGTGGTAGTGCCCGTTACAGGGATTTCACTCCTGGTGGGCGGGATCGTCATTATGAACATTATGCTGGTGAGCGTTACGGAGCGCACCCACGAGATCGGGATCCGCAAGAGCCTGGGAGCGCGCAGGGCAGACATCATGCTCCAGTTTTTGACCGAATCGCTCATGTTGTCACTCGCCGGCGGAGCCGTGGGAGTGATCCTGGGAGCACTGGCTGCATGGGCTGTCGGCGCAATTTCCGGGGCGACGCTCGCGATTACCGCACCATATGTGATTCTTTCGATCTTCGTCTCGAGCGCCGTTGGGATCGTGTCCGGATGGTACCCGGCGCGCCGGGCTGCGAGACTCGATCCCGTAGAAGCTCTGCGCGCAGACTGAGGGCAGTTGTCATGCGGATCAACATGAAATCGACCCTGGCGATGTCCTGGGATGCCATCGCAAGCCATAAGCTGCGCTCCGGACTGACGATTCTGGGTATTGTCATAGGGATTACCACCGTTGTGACTGTTGCATCCCTGCTCTCGGGCTTGAAGAACTCGATCGTTGATTTCTTTCAGGAGTTTGGACCGGACAGCATTTTTGTGAGCCGCCTGAGCGGCGACCCAAGCGGACAGAACGCACCTCCCAAGGAGCGCAGAAGGAAGCGAATCGAGCCCGAGTACGCGGATTATCTGAAGAGAACCGTTCCCTCGGTGGAAGATGTTGCACTGAGCATCTACGTCATTCCTCCGCCCGGACGTGTGATGTCGGCTAAAGTCCCGGGCTATGAATCGGACAATCTGAGCGTCACCGGCGCGACTGCGAATTTGTATCAGATCACGCCGCGCTCGGTAAGGCAGGGACGAATCTTCACAGATCTCGAGGCACGCAGAGCAGCGCGAGTCGTGGTGCTCGGATCGAGTCTGGCGGATGCGCTGTTTCCTCGGCAGGATGGCGTCGGTAGGGCGCTCTCCATTGATGGCGTCGAATACCAGGTGATTGGGGTATTCGCTCCGGCCAAAGGCGGCTTCTTCGGTGAGAACGGCCTTGACCGGCAGGTGGTCATGCCATTCGCGACGGCTCGCCTGCGCTATCCGCAATCAGACAATTACTTTCTGACAGCCAAAGCGCGGACCGGCCAAAGAGTCGATGCCGAGGAGGAAATTCGAGCTGCCCTGCGTAAACTGCGTCATGTACCGGCCGGCAAGCCGGACGATTTTTCTCTCAGCACGCCCGATTCGATTATTGAAAACTTCAACAAAATCACCAGTGTGATCCTGCTGGTATCGATTGCGATCTCGGGTGTGGGACTGCTGGTGGGAGGAATCGGCGTGATGAATATCATGCTGGTCAGCGTAACGGAGCGCACGCGTGAGATCGGCGTTCGGAAAGCGGTGGGCGCGAGGCGCGGCGACATTGTCACGCAATTCCTGGTGGAGGCGACGACGTTGTCAGGAACCGGAGGTATCATCGGCGTTATTTTTGCGGTGATCTTTACGGTGCTGGTGAGTGTCCTGGTTCCAGCGCTGCGAACTACGATTTCACCGGTGGCGATCACGGTGGGATTTCTGACTTCGGTCGGAATCGGGGTGTTTTTCGGAGTGTGGCCCGCGGTGAAGGCGTCGCGGCTGGATCCCGTGGAGGCGCTGCGCTACGAATAACCGTTCTCAGAAGAGAACTTCGAAGTCAAACCGGTACCGCCGATGGTAGTTGCCGAAGAAAACTCCGTGCTGCGGGTCATCGATATTGTTGTGAATCGCCAACGCGTTGAAGTGATTCGTGAGATTGAAGCCGGTCACTGAGAGACGGAGACCGTATTTGGGGTTGATCCGGAATTCGCGCAGAACACGTGCATCGGCCGAAAAGAAATTCGGGAACCGAGTTGCGTCGGCATACGGTGTGCCGGCGTAATTCTGGAATTGATCATATGTCGCGTAAGGAAAGCCGTTCCGGTATTCGACGATCGGATTGAACTGTAACTGCCACAGATGGGTTTCGAGGTGTCCCCAAAGGAGGAAACGATTGGGTATGTCACCGGGAAGGTTCGAGTACAGGTCAGGACGAACGATCGGCGCCGGATAGTTGCCGAGGTAATTATCGAAACCGTTCAGATTCCCTTCTGTCCGGCTCCGAGTATAAGAAAAGACGAGCTGCTGGCCCTTCTCCCAGCCTAATTTGGCCGTGAATTCCGCTTGCCGGAAGCTGGATTGTCCGTCGCCGTTCAGAACGATTTCGTTGATCGGGCCCAGCGTCTCTGGGTCAAGCACAATGAGCCCGACCGACCGATTGTTGGTGTAAACAGCTCGCACGCGCAGCAGACGAGAGAAGCTGTGTTCGGCTTGAAGGTTCCAGGTCACCCCACGCGGTGAAAAGGCGCCCGCAACGCGCTGCCCGCGGATGAGAAACGAGCGTGGACCGGTAATGCTTCCGATCACATTGGTGACGAAGTAGGAATCGATGATGCTGCCATCCGGGGCGTAATCCGTAATCGTGCGCCGAGGATAGTTCCCGAAGCTATACACGTCGAGGGGGATGTGATCATAGAATTGGCCGTAGCCGGCGCGAAAAACAGTCCGTTCGTTGGGGAAAGGCGTGATGGCGACCCCGGCGCGCGGCGCGATGCGCAGGCTGGAGGCGAGTTTCTGGTGTTCTAGTCGAAGCCCATAATCAAAGGACAACTTTGCGGTAGGCGACCAGTGGTCCTGCGCGTACGCGGTGATCTCAAAGTCGGTTCTGTTGAAACGGTTCGGAGTGGTGAAACGGATGTCCTGAAGGAGTTGCCCCGTGGAATCGAGGATTGAGACCGGGAAAAACGTGAATCGGCCCTGGTTGTTCGAATTGGTCAATGAGTTCCCGAGTTTAAACAGGTGAGTGCCGAGAAAACGGACGGGGCGCGGTGACCAGATCTCCAGCCATTCCGTACGTTTCGCTTCACGATTTTGGCGCGCGAAGTAATTGCCCTGGTTGCCGCCGGGTGTAAGTACATAATCGGCGTCGCCTTGAGCGCCGATGAAGGCATCAAACCGCTGGATCGAGATCGAATTGTCCAGCGTTCCGCCGAGAACGCCGAAATGATCGGCGAGTGTACCGATGTAATTATGTTGCGCGATCGTCGGAGTTGTCGGCTGCGGATTGAAGTAGTCGGGGTTGACAAAGTTGATGTGCTGAGGGGTGATGTGCAACGTGGCCGTTATCACCTGTTTGGGCGAGGCGATGAAATCGAGTTGAGTGAATGAGTTGATGGACTCTTGCTTCGATTCGTTGTGAGGAAAACCGAGCGTGCGGCTTGGAACTTTATCCAGGTAATATTGGAGCGAACTGTTGAAGTAGAGGCGGTCGCGTATCAGCGGGCCGCCAATAACACCGTGGGGCGTCTCGTTCCTGATGCCGACGATGTGAAAGCTGCGAACGCGGAAATCGGGGAACGGATCGTTCAACTCGCCGTGCCACTTATCCCCGCCGCGTTTCGTGTCGACGGCAACGACACTTTGAGTGAACCGTCCGTACTGAGCTAGGAACGGGGTGTTATAAACGTTGATGGTCTCGACGCTATCGATCGGAACAGTCTGGCCGAACTTCCCGGTAGCAGGGTCGGTGACATCGCTCTGATTCACGACGAGCGAACTGCGCTGCTCTCCTGAGCCATCGATCTTGAGCTCTCCGTCCGGCGAGCGAACGATTCCCGGTATCAAGGGAAGCGTCTGGGTGACGGTGGGGGGATTGCCTGGCAGGGTCTTCACGTGGGCAGGCTGCAATTCAGTGACGTGCGTTGAGGTCTGCTGAACGGGTGGGAGCGTCTCTTTGACCTCGACTGTGGCTTGCTGGCGCTTGGGTTCTAAGGAGATGGTGATTTCCCGGTCGGGTTGTTGCTCGATTTGAATCGTTTGGGCGACTTCTTCGAATCCGGGTTTCGAAACCCGGATGAGCTGGGAGCCGCAGTGAACCTCGCTGAACACTACCTGACCGTTCGCGTCCGTATTTTGGACACCTGTTTCACCGGACTCCGAACCAAGATGCACGGCGGCGTCAAATACCGCGGCGCCTTGAGAATCTTTGATCGAGATATAAAGCCGAGTCGTTTGACAGTTCTGGCTCCACGCGCAAGCATGCCAGAGCAGCAGACAGGCGACGAACCAAATATGCCGAGAAAAGCCCAGCAAGTGAGCTGATGGCCTCAAGTATCTTCCCCGATAGAACCGAACGAAAACCCAGACCGGCCGCGAGTGCGCGTCTCGCGTGCACTTAAAACCCGTAATGCTATAAAACAACGATTTGTGGTATCTGCGCAACAGGTTCCGGAGCTAGCACGGTTCTCGAGTACTGGTCTCGTGGAGATGGCTGGCCGTTCTTGCAGGTTGTATCGAATACGACCGGCGGACGTGAAGCTCCTGCGGACAGTGCTGGTACTGCCAGCACGATTATGGCTCGCCTTGGGTGCACGTCGTATTGACTGCCTTTGAGCTGAGCGGAAATGGCTGCGGTACAGTCGAACAGTGAAGGGGACGGGTCGACTTCTCTCGCTTCTGGCTGTCGTGTCCGGAGTCGCACCGGCGCACGACATCATCACGACGAAACTGACATTCACTCGCGATATCTCCCGCATTTTTGCCCGACATTGTGTGGTATGTCACAGCGAGATTGCGACGATACCGCTGGTCACTTATGAGGAAGTACGGCCATGGGCTGTTTCCATCAAAGAGCAAGTGCTGTCGCGAGCGATGCCGCCCTTCGGCGCGGTGAAAGGATTCGGCCGCCTGATGCCTGACGAAGCGCTTTCACAGGAAGACATCACGATTATCGCGGCCTGGGTGGTAGGGGGAGCACCGCAGGGGGATCCCGGGCAACTCCCGAAGGTGCCGCCAACTCAAGTGGGTCGTACGCCCGTGCGGCCTATGGTCGAGCGCTGCGTAGTCGAGACACGCGCGGTTCTACGGAACAGTTTGCAGGCTAGCGGAATCAAGCCGCTGACGAACCGAACTGTGGCTTCTGCGCGAGTTGTGGCGACGCTGCCCGACGGAAGAATGGTCCCCCTGGTCTGGCTGTACAACTACGACCCGAAGTTTGCGCGTACGTTCCAATTTGCTGAGCCCGTCTTCCTGCCCGCGGGCACGGTTGTGTCGGCTTCAGCGCCACTGGAGTATGCGATCGAGTCGGCAAGTGCGAGCGTAGAAGCGAACCGCTAAGCCGAGTTCTCACGCAGAGTAGTACAAAAAGCGGGAACCCCGCAAGCCCGTCCTGCGGCGGCGATTTTTCTTTATATAATCGCTCGCATCCCGAAATCGACAGGAGAACTCGTGTGGCCAATCCCATTGCGGAGATCCAGATTCATGCTGCCTTGATTGACGATTACCTTTACATTCAGGACCAGCCAGTCGTGCCTGGACCGGGGCGGTTTGTTGCCGTGCAGGATATAGCGGGCCAAGCGCCGGTTACGCACCTTTTCACGCTGGATTCTAACGGCAATCTCCTGCACTTCAGGCCGGACACAACCTCGCACTCCGGCTGGACCGTCAATCAGGTGCCACACAGGGCCGCCGGTTCTATCCAGGGTATTTCAGCACTCTTTCATCAGGGCGTGCTCGATGTTCTCGTATCGTTTTTCGATGGGGCCAACAATACCGTTCAGCTCCTCCGTTGGACAGGTGGCGATAGTTGGTCCTACGGCTACTTCGACTCGGGCTTGAGTCCTTTGATGAACTCTTCCAGCTTAGGACCAAACCGTGTTGGTCTTTTCATCGATTCCAGCGGGGGCCGATATTTATATGGTGCAGTGGAACCTCTACAGAGGTCCGCAGAAGTGTTCCTCGGGTGTTATGACGAAACCATCGGTATCTGGTGCTCTGTCTCCGGTATGGAATCGTTCCCAAACAATTACGGTGCGACTTATTGGATGGAAGAGGCCGAGGGCGGAGGAGTCGGGATCCTAAATTGCGACGCTGACGGTGGCTTAGAAGCCTGGTTTGGATCGATTACGAATGCGGGTGGGCCGGACCCGTCTTT
>JAFAUR010001117.1 GCA_019243205.1 Acidobacteriaceae bacterium
GCATTTCAAACCCTGCTCGGCCTCGGCACTAGCCGAAAACCTTCTTCTTATCAGCAGATCCGTGGTGCGTCGGACCTGTCGGACGAGCCCGTCGCGGATTAAACCACAATGTATTGGGGCTTGCTGAAACAACCGGATAAGCAGAAGTTAGCTACTCCGTGGATAAGGTCTTGACAGCCTTACGGACTCCCCTCGGCCGCCGCGAGTTCACCATGGCGGGTTCGGATCATTGTGATCCCGAGATCAATCCGGTACGCTGCCGCGGCATATCGAACCATTTGAAACGCTGTGGCGGATGATTTAATACCGCCGACAAGCCAACCGCGGCAGCGATCGTGTCGACTAACAAGCGCGAAAGTCACGCTTTCCTGTATGCCGCCCTCCAACGTGCGGCGGCTACTGAATCCTCAACTCAGTGCTTTTTTCACGAGTGCGCTGATCTTCGCCTCCTCGGCCGCGGTCAGTTGCTTTAGCGCAAAGGCGGTCGGCCACATGTGGCCTTCGTCGAGGTTCGCCTTGTCGCTGAAGCCGAGCGTGGCATATCTCGTCTTGAATCTTTGTGCGCTTTGGAAGAAGCAGATGACATTGCCGTCTTTGGCATACGCAGGCATCCCGTACCAGGTTTTCGAGGAGAGGCCTGGGCCGTTGGCTTTGATGATCACATGTAGCCGCTCGGCGAGGCCACGATCCGGCTGCGGTAGAGCGGCGATCTTAGCGAGCACGGCGCTTTCCCCGTCCTCTTTGCCCGCCTTCAATTCTTGGACGCGATCCCTCATGGCTGCTCGTTCCTCGTCCGTGAATCCCATGGGCTTTTTTCCCGCGACTATAGTGCTCTTGGTAGACTTCTGCGTACCCTTCTTTACAGGTTTCATAGTGCTTTTCCTTCTCGACGAGGGTATCAAGACCGCGCTGGTTTTGGGTGCTTAGCGCTCAAACGCCCCCAGTTGCAATTCGAGCTTGCGCGCTAACCGGTAACTCGGCTTCCCGCATTCCAACTGGCCTTATCGGGGGCTCGCATCAGAATCGAGATCTGACGCGCATTACTCGATCGGACACTAAAACTTGAAAGCTGCCGCAACAACTTTCACAATTAGTCGCTGATCTCCCGCGCATAAATCATGTGCGAAACTGCCGGAGGCTCGGGTCCCTGATGAAACCGCAGCACCTCCTCGCGGATCTCCCGGTCCGATGTGGTCAGCCTTTCACGCTGCCGCAGGTATTCAATCCACGACTCCAGCAAGAACGTCTCACTAATATGGCCCGGATCCGCCAAGTCCTGAAACACCGCCCAACGAAACGCGCCATCGCGCATCCTCACATCTCGCAAACAATGAATCGCGCGCGTGAACTCGTTGTAATCTTTCGGATCAATGCGGTAATCGATCGATATCCGGACCGGCCCTTCCGACGGATCATGCTGCAGTGTAAATTTCGGCGCCGGCCGTAAGTGCTTGTACGGCGTTAAATCCTGCGCCCCACCTCGCAACACGTGAAATCGTAGCGCCACCGGTAAACTCAGCAACAGTCCCGCGGCCGCGCTCGCGAGCGAAACCCGCGTCGACGCATGCTCGGCAATAAAACCCCACGTCACGCCACCGAGAGCCATGCCGCCTTGCATGATCATCTGGTAAGCACCGATCGCACGCGCCCGGACCCATGCCGGCGACGACAACTGGACCGATGTGTTCAGAGTCGACATAGTGCTCGTCCAGCCAAATCCGCCCGCGATCAGAAACACGACGATGATCGCCGGTGATTTAATAAACACCAGAACCAGCAGGGTCATGACGAAGATTCCGGTAGAACTCGCAATAATCGCATCCGCCGACAATGACCTCCGCACACGCGGTAAGGAGAATGCCCCGATTACCGCTCCGAGGCCCATACTTCCGTTCAGAATGCCGTATCCCATCGCGCCCTGATGCAGATCCTGACTCGCCACCACTGCCAGCAGCGACCAGACCGCGCTCACGAAGAAGGTGAAAATCAGGGCCCGCGCAAGCGATGCCTGCAAGGCGGGCGCGTATCGGACATATCGCAGCCCCGCCCGCAATGACCC
>JAFAUR010000762.1 GCA_019243205.1 Acidobacteriaceae bacterium
CCGAAACCCGCATTCACGCTGATGAACGCGTCGACTCCGAGAAGATTGCACATTTGCAGAAACTCGTCAGTGCCCACGTCGTATGGCTGCAAGGCGGACCAGACATAATCCCAGCGTGGCGGACGTTTATCCGGATCGCCGATTGCGTCGCGCCAGTCATGAGCAGACAGGAAATTGCCGCCGGGAAACCGGTACATCCCCGAATGGAGTTGCTTCAGCAGAGCGGTCGTATCCCGGCGGAAACCGTGGATGTTGTCGGCCGGCATCAGAGAGACAGCGCCGACGTGAAACGACCCGGTACCGGTGGAGGCGATTTCGATCCGCCCATTATCGGTATCAGCGCCCGCGGTGAACTGCAACGGAAACTTCGCGTAAGTCCTTTGCAGATCCTTTACGGGAACAATCTGGCGATCGTTCGGACCCGGTCCCCAGACCAGGCTGACCATGACTGCCGCGCCGGGTTGGCCGGCAACAACAACGCGTCCGGAATAAGCTCTCGATTTGCGAAGCACGAGTCCGGATTGCTGAATTCCACGCGGCTCAGCGCCTGCGAGCGTAATGAGAGGACTCTGCTCCCCGACGTAGGGGTGATCGCGATCCATGACGATCGCGGCATCGGGCCCTATGGGCCGCCAATGGTTGGGACGCCGGCCTCGACCAGGTGGACCTTGCGTCTGAGTGGACGGCGGCTTTTCGATGGTTTCCGAGTTAATGGGGAAGTAGAACTTCCGATCATCGAGCATCTCGGCCCAAACGCTGCGATTCACGAGGTCGCCGATATGCTCGATGAACTGACCATAAACGTAAGGTGAAATCGGTGCCTGGGGTTTTCGAGCGTCGACGGTTACGGCAATCGATTTTTCCGGCGCACGGTCAGCTTGCGTCGCACCGCGAGCGTTCAGAGCCGCGGCGACGAGGATCAGAAGGAGAAGCGACTTTGCTTTCTCGGCAATTTCGGTCTCAGGCAACTGCGCTCCCACTTGGGCCATGTTGCCACCGAAACGCCCGCCAAGCTACGTTTGGTACGGTGTGAACCACGTAAATCCAATCACACGTTGCTGTTCGGCAGTCATCGGTCGACCTGTGGTTGGCCTCCGGCTAACCGTTAAGTGGAGGATTTTTCGGCGGCTACCAAGAGGCTTCTTTGATCTCGATCCCATTTACGCAAGCCATTCCCTTCACGGGAACGAATGTCAGGAGGATTTTGCCCTGAGGATTTGGCCGGATATCGGAGAAGGTCCGGTCCAGAGGCTGGCCTTCACCTCCAGCCTCCTTGTAGATATCGAAGTTCCTCAGCAGCGCTACTCCGTTGCAATACACATCAAAGACGCGGCTGCCAAACCCGCCCACGCCGGTGTTGTGACGTCCGTAGTGCGCTTCGCAGAACTTCAGGGTTACTTTATAACGCCCGTCCGCCACAGGTACAGCGTAGGAAAAATGTCCCCATCGCTCGCTGGCGTATAAGGCCATGTCAGGCAGCATCGAATTGCTCTCGGGAACCGGATTCGTGTTGCGGACCAGCGCATTTCCGCCCCTGAAATAAGAGTCTGCCTGCCATTGCTGGCCGGCGGAATCCTGCCAGGACCCCGTCCAGCCGGCTCGAATGCGAATCGGCTTCACCTTTCCCGAATTGAGCGGCAGTACCTCAATCCCGCTCAATATCGCGGTGCTTCGCATAGAAGTAAAGCTCAGGTGAAGGAACCCGTCTTCGTCTGGTGAGATGTTCTTGAACACGCGCTCATCTGAGGTGTTGGACCCATCTGCGTCAGCCACCACGTCGAAGAGATCCAATAGTTGTTTACCATTCGCGGACACTGCAAAAAGGCGCTGGCCTTCGCCACTCGATTCCGCGCTGATGAAATCGGCTAACCCCGTCTCGGCGAAGTGAAGGTGCAGTTCGTAGGAGCCCGGTCCGAGCGGAATGTCGTACCGGAAATCCCCACTTCTCAGGCGCCGGTAAATATCTGGATCCAGGGTTCGAAGGATCTTCTCGTGCGGGCGGACGACCACAGAGCCTCCGGAGAAGAAGCGATCCGGACCCCACGTTCGCCCGCTACGGTCAACATAGGACGTACTGGAACCTGCAATCATCCGAAGCGTTCCTGTACCCGACGGCCCGGTTGCAATTGGGCCGGGAACAGAAGTTGAGTTTGCAGCAACGGAGATAGGCTTGGCACCCAGCCAGTGCCAGAGAGAAAAGGCGGCGCCCACTGCGAATAGCGCGATCGCGAAGGTAGTGATTCGCCGGGGGAATCTGGACTGACGCGGAGGTTGCGCTTCCGTAACGGGCGCGCCGGAGACGGGAGCGTCGGCGGCGGGCATCGTCTCCAAGGCGGGGGCCTCCGCAGCGGGCTTTTCCCATTTAAAGTCCGCGCTGTAGGATCCCGGCGGCAATTCGATCTTGACCGGGTGATAACAACCGTTCTCGGCGAGGTAATGCTGGGCGAGTTTCTTCCGTACCTCGGTCGCCGTAACCCGCACGATCGTGTGCTGGCCGGTATCGTAGTCGCGAGAAAGCTGGAAGAGGTCCGCTCCGATCGATCGTTCCTTCAGGGCGCCGCTCGGTCCTTTGAGCGTGTGTTCGACGATATACGCGAGGAATTCACGGCAGCGCTTGCTGCTGCGAAACGCAGGGCTCTCCAAGAGATGACGAAGTTCCGCCCGCACCGCCTGCTCGTGCGATTCGCTGAGTCCTTGAGTTTCGGACATGCTCTGCTGTTCGCGAATCGTATCACAACGTTCAGTCAAGTCTTGCCCGCGTTAACGATCCCGGTTAACCGTTAGCCGGGGAGAGAAGCCGGGCTCTTTAGTACGCGCAAACCTCAACATTCAAATGACGTTGACCGCGGGACACCGTACCAAACCTTTCCTGCGAATAACCGGCGCGTTAGCATCGTGTCACATGGAGTGATCTCACTCCAAGCTCTTCAGGGAGGAACCCGAGTAAAGAACTCTGGGGATTATTATGCACACCCAAAGAAAGCTCCTGTACCTTTCGTTAGCCGTCGTCGTGCTTGCCTCGGCGGTTCCCGCGTTCGGTCAGACATTTGGTGAAGTAACTGGACGCGTCAGCGATCCCACCGGCGCTCCCATATCGGGAGCCAAGGTATTCCTGACAAGCGTCTCAACGAATGCAGTGAGAACCGCGGTTTCGACAGACTCCGGAGACTACACGTTTCCGGCGGTAGGACCCGGAATTTACGATGTCCGAGTAGAACAGCCCTCCTTCAAAACGGCAAGCAGCAGCCACGTCGAAGTCCAGGTCGAGCAGACGCTCCGGCTAGATTTTAGCCTGGAGGTCGGCGCGGTGAATGAACGGGTCGAGGTGTCGGCATCGGCGCAGATGTTAGAAGCGGAAAACGTTTCGCTCGGCACCGTAATCGAGAACAAGGGTGTTACGGAACTTCCTTTGAATGGTCGAAACTATCTCGGCCTGGTCGCGCTTGCGGCGAACACGAATACCCTCTCGGCATCATCGGGCCAGGCAAACAGCCGGCTGGGCGGCGACCGGGCATCGCAATCCATCTCGACCGGGGGTAACCGGATCATGTTCGACTATTACACCCTGGACGGCGTAACGAACACCGACCCGGACTTCTC
>JAFAUR010000772.1 GCA_019243205.1 Acidobacteriaceae bacterium
TTGCAACAGATCATAGATGTAAGCCGCCTCGTGTCGGTCCGTTGCCGTTAAAAGAAGATAGCCCCGCTGGACAAGCTCATTACGAATCGTGAGCCGGGCCTCCATATCTTTCAAGAGAAGCAGGATTGTTTTGGATTTCACGGAAGAGTGCAAAGCAGTTTTTGTGAGCTCGCAGATCGTGTCAAAATATGCGCGGAAGTCACGCGGTACTTTGAGTTATTAGCGCTCCGTCCTCACTCGCAGGTTGGAACATTATCGACCGCGAAGAGGTGGGCGCCATCAATCAGAGTACTTCCTTTGGAGGATGCGGAGGAGTCAGCCGGAGTTAGCTGACAGTTAGCTGCGCAAGAATGTTCTTACAATGGCAGCTGTGAAGGTGGCCGATAAGATACGGGCTCGTGAGTCTTACGGCAGGATGATTCGAGGTTCTTCGGACGCGGGCTTAGTGTAATCTGCTGCGCTTTTTACCATGGTGTCAGGATGGCGACTCGGCTGCGATCCGTACTTATCGGCGAACGTCTTCGTAAATTCCGCCCCGAAAAAGAAGATCTGCCCGGAGTAGTAAACCCAAATCACGAGTATCACGATGGATGCGAACGCGCCGTAGCTCGACGCAATACTCGCCTTTCCCAAATAGATTCCGATTACAAGCTTACCGACCGTAAATAGTAAGGATGTAACCGCGGCGCCGAGCATTACATCGTGCCATTGCAGGTGCACATCGGGCATGATTTTATAGATTGCTGCAAATAGTAGAGTGATGATGATGAAGGAGATCGACGTGTTCAGCACGTGCAAGATGGCTTCTAAGGCCGGGAGAACAGAGGCAGAGACTGCTCCAGCCGCCGCAATCCAAGTGCTGATCGCGAGTGAGACGATCAGCAGGAAACCGATGGAGAGCACAATACCGAATGAAAAAATGCGTTCCTTGATGAAGGCCAACGCTTTCTTCTTAAAGCCGGCTATTGTGGGAGTTGGTACTTCCCAGATCGTATTCAACGCGTCTCTCAGCTCAATCATCACGCCGGAGGCGCCAAGTAAGAGTGTGATCAAACCGACCGCGGTCGCAACAACGCCGTGAGTCCTGTTTCGCGAGGCTCCAAGCATAGCCGCTATGGCCTTCGCGGCATCGTTGCCAACCAACGTTTGCACTTGTTCCACAACGCCGCGCTCCGCGGCCGTTTGTCCAAAAACCAAACCCACGACGGCGACTAGTACGAGCAGCAAGGGGGCGAGAGAGAGGAGCGTGTAACACGCCAGAGAGGCACCCAGCCGCGGAGCCTTGTGTTTGCTCCAACTATCGAAGCTGTCGCCGAGCAGGACTTTGACATCACACCACCGGAAGCATTTCAGTGGTTTCCGGTAGCGGCGCGCACCTCCAGCTCGTGTGGTGAACTCGGTGCCTCCGGGCTCTAAGATATGCTTCGGTTCGTCGTCCGAAGGTCGTTGTTTTGCGGCGTCTGTCACCCTTTTCCCCGCCAAAACTTCCGCCTGTTCCGTTCCATCCTCGCACCTGCGAGCTCGATCTGCCAGAACATTACTTCAGTCCATAAGATAGCCGATACGCGTCGAGACTAGTCTCTGTCCGATGAGAATCAATGTGATTCAGCTGATAGTATGCACGAGAATCCGCCGGTCACGCGGAAGCAGTTGCGCGGAGCCCGGGTTATACACTGATTGGAGCCGCAATCCGGGGAACGCCGGAGTATCCGGGGAACGGGCGGCCACAAGGATGGAAACACGATGAAATCCAACAGACGTCAATTCGTGCATACACTCGGGACGGGTTCGGCCGGAATCGCTCTCGGTAATACGGTAGCCGCCGCTCCTACACAAGCTGTTGGGAAACGGCCGGATAAACAGGTGCTGCTCGTCGGAGACAACATCGCTGTCGCCGGGACTGAATATGGGAAGGTCAGGGGGTACGTACTTCGGGAAATCTTTTACTTCCTTGGTATCCCGTATGGCGCGGATACCTCTGGTGCAAACCGGTTCATGCCGCCGCAGAAGCCGAAGTCCTGGTCCAACGTGTACCCTGCGCTCTGGTGGGGCAATTCGGCTCCTCAAAACATGGAGAACCGATACGAGAACAAATACGCCTCGTTCCGCGACCATTGGAACTATGACGACGTCAGCGAGGATTGTCTTCGTCTGAATGTCTTTACGCCTTCTACGGGCGAGGGCAAGAAAAGACCCGTGCTGTTCTGGATTCACGGTGGCGGGTTCACGGCGGGCAACGGAATTGAACAGGACGGATATAACGGCGAGAACTTCGCCCGGTTCGGAGACATCGTCTTCGTTTCCATCAACCACCGGCTCGGTCCTCTCGGGTTCTGCAATCTTGCCGGCGTAGGCGGAGAAAAATTTGCCGCGTCTGGGAACGTCGGCATGCTTGACATCGTGGCCGCGCTCGAATGGGTCCGCGACAACATCGCTAACTTCGGCGGCGATCCATCGAACGTCACCATCATGGGGCAGTCCGGCGGTGGCGCGAAAGTCTGTACTCTCACAGCTATGCCTTGCGCGAAGGGACTTTTCCATAAGGCGGTCGTGCTGAGCGGCGCGGCGCGTAAATCCGGAGACAAGACCTACTCTGAGAGCCTTGGCGTCGCGGTGGTCAAAGAAGCGGGCCTAACCTCAGACGACTTATCTAAGCTCCAAACCATGCCGTGGAAGGATTTCTATGCTATTGCGACCAAAGCGCAGCAGGCCAGAGCGAAAGAAGCGGGGCCGGGCGGCGGACTGCAACGTGGATTCGGCCCGGTGGTTGACGGCACCATTCTTCCTCAACACCCGTATGATCCCGAAGGCGCGCCTACCGCGGCCAACATCCCGATGATCATCAGTTCCGTTCAGAACGAGCAATCGCCCGATTGGAACGATTCCTCACTGGAGTCGATCACATTCGAGCAGGTCGTTGAAAAACTAAACACGCGGGCAGGGTTCGGTGCAGGCTTCGGCGACAAAGCGCAAGAGGTGGTCGACTCTTATGCGAAAGCGTTCCCCGGCAGAAAACCCGTTGAGATCTGGTCACTCGCGAGCAGCAATCGGCAAAGCCTAGTGGCGCTTGCGGACGTGAAATCGAAACAGCCGGCACCCGTCTACGTGAACTGGTTCACCTGGCAGCCACCCCTATTTGACAACCGCATGCGCGCATTCCACTGCGTCGACATCTGCTTCTGGTTTTACAACACGGATCTGATGCTGACCCACACCGGTGGCGGGCCACGACCGCGAGCGCTGTCCACCAAGATGGCAGGCGCGTTGTTGCAGTTTATGAAAACTGGTGATCCGAATGGCTCAGGACTTCCCAAATGGCCGAAGTACTCCGCAGCGAACGGCGAGACCATGGTTTTCGATGACACATGCATCGCGAAGAATGATCCCGACCGCAACGCCCGGAAAGCACTGCCGGCTTTAGCTTAGAACGATCGGGATATATTCAGATGCGTGTCAAAAGACGGAATCGTCTGCCTGGAAGAGCGTGATGGCTATCATTGGTTGATTCTGAACCGACCGCGCGTCCTGAACGCGTTCGATGAAGAGATGCTACGCGAACTCCTTGCGGCACTCGATAGAACGAGTGGCACCGCGCAGCCGCTTATCATTACAGGAGCGGGGCGCGCCTTCTGCGCTGGCGGTGACCTCAAGGCGTATCTGGCTCGCCTGGATGACCAGGAAGCGATGCGGCGCTATTTTCTCTTGCTCGCGGACGTATTCAGAAGAATCGTTGAATATCCTGGAGTCACTGTAGCGGCCGTAAACGGCGTCGCCGTGGCCGGCGGTTTGGAACTGGTGTGTGCCTGCGATCTTGCCGTCGCTGCAGAAAGCGCCAAATTCGCAGACGGACACATCAATTATGGACTGCACCCGGGCGCGGGTGCGTCCGTGTTGCTCGGAAGAATAATCGGTGAACGGCGGGCACGTTGGCTCTTGCTTTCAGGTGAGTTCATCGACGCCTTTGAAGCCGAGCGCATTGGATTAGTGAATCGCGTTGTTCCGGAGGCTGAGTTGGAGCAAACATCCGCTTCGCTAGCAGCGGCTGTGGCTCGGCATTCGCGCTCCGCGGTGCGCCGCACCAAGCGATTGATCATCAGTGACATTCAAGAGATTTTGCGAGCGGAGCGTGAGTCTTTGCTCGAACACTTTCGAGATCCGGAAACGAGATCGCATTTGCAGGCTTTTTCGGCAAGATCTGAGTCAAAAGCGATATAAGCCATAGGTAAGCGCAGCGAAAGTGTCAAACTGCGCTGATAGCCGGACGCCCTTGGCGCAACAGGTACTTCTGGATCTTGCCTGTCGCCGTTTTAGGGAGCTCGTCAACGAACGTGAAACGATGCGGCACCTTGAAATGCGCGAGGGCTTCGCGTGCGAATTGCCTTAGTTCGCCCTCTGAAACCGACGCGCCTGATTTAGTAACTACGAATGCTTCGGGCACCTCGCCCCAGCGTTCATGAGGGATGCCGACTACTGCGATTTCTTGAACTGCGGGATGGCGCAACATTGCTCCTTCGACTTCAATCGATGAGATATTCTCGCCACCACTGATGATGACGTCCTTCATCCGATCGCGGATCTCGACGTAACCATCCGGGTGCACAACGGCCCCGTCGCCGGAGTGAAACCATCCGCCTTTCATCGCCTGGGCTGTAGCCTCCGGGTCTTTGTAATACCCCTCCATCACGACGTTTCCTCGAACAACGATCTCTCCGAGCGTCTCGCCGTCGTTTGGAACCTGCTCACCGTTCTGATCCACAAGGCGCAGCTCGCCGGAGGTAATCAGCTCAACCCCCTGTCGCGCCTTTACAGCAGCCCGTTTCACTGGGTCAAGAGACGCATGCTCCGGACGAGGTTCACAGATGGTGATAAAAGGCGACGTCTCTGTCAGCCCATAAACATGCGTTAGCGACCACCCAAATTCATCTTCAACGCGCTCAATTGTGGCAGCTGCAGGAGGCGCGCCGGCCGTCAGCACACGCACGCTGCGAGGTAACCGCGATCTAACCTCGATCGGACAATTGACCAGAGAAAGAAGAACGGTGGGGGCCGCGCAGAGCAGGTTGGCTCGGGTATCGACGATCGTCTCCACAATCGTTTGCGGGTGAGCTTTGCGCATGCAGATATGCGCGCCGCCCACGGCGGTCACGGTCCAGACGAATGTCCATCCGTTACAGTGGAACATCGGCAAAGTCCAAAGGTACCGGTCGGTTGTGCTCATCGGAACATGCACCAAGGTTCCGACTATATTCATGTACGCATTGCGGTGCGTGATCATCACGCCCTTGGGCTTGCCGGACGTTCCGCTTGTGTAGTTGATGGTCAGCAGATCGTTTTCCTGCACGTTAGCCGGCGTGAAAGAAGGCGGGAATTTCTGAAGCAGCTTCTCGTAGTTCAGCCAACCGTGTCGCTCCGTATTCAGTGCAATGAACTGTTCAACCTCCTTCAGCTGAGGACGAATACAGTCGATGGCGTCCAGGTAATCGTAATCAGCACATACTACTCGAGCCCCACTGTGATTGATCAGGTACGCGAAGTCGTCCGCGGTGAGCCGATAATTGATGGGCACGAGCACGGCGCCTATCTGCGGGACCGCGTTGAATGATTCAAGTTGAGCACGAGTATTTGGCGCGATATACGCGACTCGATCACCCGGACGCAAACCCAGATGCTGTAGTGCCGCTGACCAGCGGTCGCACCGTTCAAAGAACTGTGCATAGGTATAGCTCGAATCTTCGTCTATCACAGCCTCGAGACCGCCATACAACTTGCGGGCGCGACGAATGAACTCGAGGGGCGTTAGCGCGATTTGCATTTGTCACCCGTGCGTTTTAGATTTTAGAATCGTCAATCGCACTCCGCCGGAACAGAATCCTCATGGGGTTCGGTGGGCACCCACAGGTTCGTCATGATGTATACCACTTCCCCACGCTGATCGTGAGCCTTGACTCCGCATTCGCACGACTTTATAGCCGTTTGGATTGCGAGCGTCGAACAGAGAGAATGTCCGTTTCAGCTTGTACCTGAGCATC
>JAFAUR010000794.1 GCA_019243205.1 Acidobacteriaceae bacterium
TCTGAAAAGACGGAGGCAGCCTTTCGGGCTCGAGGTGGTAGCCGATCCGTATGATGTTTTTGCTCCCGGGTCGATGCGGCATCCGTTGCGTCCGCTGTTTCGAAGGCTCTTTTCTTCAACACTCATGCGGCAGTGCAGAGAAGCTAAGGCAGTTGCGTATGTAACAGCGCAAGCGCTTCAGAAAAGATATCCATCCCAGGCGTTAATGGTCGGCATTTCGGACGTCTCTTTGCCCGAGACAGCCTTCGTGACCTCTTACTCGAGCATAGAATTAGATTCGACACAAATCCTGTCCACCAGCAGCCGTACCCCCGTCAAAGGCGTCGCCACACTGGTCTTCGTCGGTAGTCTGGAGCAGCTTTACAAAGCTCCCGATGTCCTGCTTCGAGCACTAGGCCTAGCAACTGCGCGCGGTTGCGATCTTAGGCTCCGCATAGTGGGAGACGGGCGCTACCGGGAAGAGTTGCAGGTTATGGCACTTAAATTGGGGATAGCGGAGCGTTGTCAATTTCTCGGTCAATTGCCCGGCGGCGTAGCCGTTCAGAACGTGCTCGATGGCTCGGATATCTTTGTTCTTCCATCGCGGGTAGAAGGATTACCCCGAGCCATGATCGAGGCGATGGCCCGGGGTCTGCCATGCATCGGATCGACGGTCGGCGGAATCCCCGAGCTACTCGAACCTGAAAGCCTTGTAAAACCTGGTGATCCGGATCAGTTGGCGTCAGCAATCGAGACGCTTGTTGCTGATCCTGAGCGGCAGAAACGAATGGCAATGCGTAACCTACGCGAGGCAGCAAAGTACGTAGACCATCAATTACGAAAAAAGCGGATCGAGTTCTACAGGCACGTAAAACTGTGCAGCTCGGAGTGGCTTGGGCAGAATCACACGAAGCCAATTCTTTCCGGATCAGGACGAACCGGCGCCTCAACTCTCCACTAGAGCTCATGACGCGTCGGCTGCCTGCACCGCGACCCCAGTCCGCGAACCGTAATGAACGAACCCAATGCCTGGATTTAAGATCCTCGAGATAATCACCCGCCTAGGTGCGGGTGGCCCGCCACTGCACGTCATCTCACTGGCCCGTGAGCTTGAAAGATATGGCCATGAGACACTCGTCGCGACCGGCTCCTGCTCCTCGCAAGACGGCGACATGTCCTATTTGCTGCAAGCTTCGGATCAGGTGAGTTGGATTCCTGCAATGTCGCGATCCGTTGCACTCGTGTCTGACTTTCTGGCGCTAATGCAACTGATCCGGCTTGCTCGCAGTTATAAGCCCGATATCGTTCACACACATACGGCAAAAGCCGGGGTGCTCGGCCGGATCGCTGCCTGGCTCTCCGGAGCGCCGGTCGTCATTCACACTTATCATGGGAACGTCTTGCGCGGTTATTTCTCGCCTGCTAGTAATTGGTGCATCAGGAAGCTTGAGCAGCTGATGAGCCGCATCACTCACGCCGTATGCGTCCTCTCCGAGCAGCAACGTCGCGAAATCTGTCATTTATTTCAGATTGCTCCGGCCGAAAGAACGCACGTGATCCCGCTTGGCCTCGACGTTTCGGCGTTCGGCGCAATCCATGCCCCGCCGCTTCAGTCGGAAATGCTAACTGTTGGCTGGCTCGGCCGTCTCGTGCCGATCAAGAACATTCCTCTGCTTACCGCGATCGTCGAGCGAAGCATACAAGCGATCTCCGGAATTCGCTTCATCATCGCCGGCGACGGCCCGGATAGGCCCTTGATCGATAATTTGGTAAGGCAGTTTGGTAGCGATCGAATCTCCTATGTCGGCTGGCAGCGCGACGTCCTCCCAGTTATCGAACAATGCGACGTGTTGATACAGACATCGCGGAATGAAGGCACGCCAGTCGCTCTGATACAGGGCATGGCCGCTGCGCGCCCGTTCGTCTCGACAGCCGTCGGCGGCCTAGAAGACATGGTGACCGGTGAAGAACGCGTGAGCAGTGGGTTCGCGAGATGGTTCGATAACGCGGTCTTGCTGCCGCCGGATCCCGAAGCATTCGTTACGGCATTGGAGGAGTTATCGCGCAATCGCCATCTACTAAGAAGCATGGGTCTCTCTGCCCGCCAGTATGCATTTCAGACGCATTCTGAGGAGCACATGTTGAACTCCATGCACAAGCTATATAGTGACTTGCTGGAGACGAAGAAACCGGCCCGATACCGATCCGGGCGTGCGCAACTGACCACACCGTGATCGCAAACACGCCTTACATAAGTCTCAGATCTTTCTACGGCCCTAACAGCATCCGCTGAATCGGCACATTCACTTACTCTCCCGATCTGTACGCAACATCCAATCCAGACATCGCACTATATCTCTTGAAACGAACTTCTGGCCTGCTACAGAGTAGCGTCCTAAGTACTCGTGTAGCGATACGGGCTCGGGCGATCTCGCTGGGCACTCGAAACAATCAAGCTCCAAGGAGACGTCGAACTCACGCGGGGCGTCGCTGGTCTTCCTCCAGGCGTAAGCGCCTCTTCGACATTTTCGTCGCCATCATTGCGCTTGTCCTGCTCTTCCCCGTCCTGATGATGACTGCGATCGTGGTAAGGCTCTCCTCACGAGGGCCAATCCTCTTCCGCCAAACGAGGGTGGGAAGGGCACATCGGGAGTTTACGATTTATAAGTTTCGGACAATGCGCGTGGCCGAAGCGGCAGGGCCCACCGTAACCAAGGCCGGTGATGCTCGCCTCACTTCGATAGGCGGTATCTTGCGCCGCCTGAAACTAGATGAGCTCCCGCAATTGTACAACGTGCTCAAAGGTGACATGTCGCTTGTCGGCGCACGGCCGAAAGTCCCGCATCACCAGACCTACGTTCTCGAGTACCGGCCGGGGATAACTGGCGCCTCGGCCGTTGCCTTCCGGAATGAAGAGCAGATTCTTCATCACGTTCCTCACGATGCACTGGATACGTATCAGGTCCACGTGCTCATGCCCTTGAAGATGGAGCTGGACAAACGGTATATGCGGGATGCGACTTTCATTTCCGATCTCAGAATGATGTTTGACACGTTACTCGGCAGAGGCGAGCTAGTTGACAAAGAAGGCCTGCTGCAGTTCCAGCAGTCTCTTCTGGCCCTAAGGAGCGTGGTGGGTACCGCGGCCTCGTCGGACCTGCACACGATTCGGAAAATCTTTACGACGCACTCTGATTACCATCGTGTCACCGCTCAATAACAACCCCCACGCTCGGTAACACGGGAAACATCTGATCGACAGAAACCCAGGCGTACCCCGTCTTTGTATAGTTATCCAAACTGCCGAACCGCACATTCGTCCGGTTCGTCGCGTTCAGCACTTCGGCGAAAAGTGTGGTCGTCCATTTCTCACGCTTCCATACTTTATTCACGCGAAAATCGAGGCGCCCATATGGCGGCAGCCGAAACGTGTTTCGCTGATCCGTCAATTGAAAGTGGCCGTTGGCCACCGTAAGGAAGCCAGGGACCGGGAATCCGCTTCCATAACTGAAGCGGGTGCTGAGATTCAGTGTCGGGCGCAAGGCGTAGCTTAGATAGGCATTCACCGTGTGCGGCTGATCCCAGTCTGACGGAAACGAAACACCGCTTACTCCGTCGTGCATCCACGTGTGTCCGTATGTGTAAGATACCCACCCCGAAACGCGTTGACTCATGACACGCTGGACGTATACCTCCAGACCTCTCGAATGGCCGTTCAGCGAGTTGTAATACAGGAGACGAGAGGGCGGCAGGAACACTACTCCCCCAAGCATTCGCG
>JAFAUR010001012.1 GCA_019243205.1 Acidobacteriaceae bacterium
ATCCAACAGCTGCCCGTCCATGACCCGAGTATCGATCTGCATGGTCGGAGTTGCTCTTGCTGAAATTCGTGAAAGCATCGCTGCCGATGTGTCTACTTGGCCGAGGATTTCTAATGGTTCTCTCGTGCGGCCTTCCTCGGCCGTTAGTGCAAATCCGTTGACGGTCTGTGTTGTCCTCGTTGTTCTCCTAATTCACTGCTTCTATCTGGGCCGTTGCTGTTCAATCCAACTAAGGTCGGATATTGTCAGAGGGGACAGATCCTCCCAGTCGTCCAGGTCCGACGGGTCGTCTGGATCCAGCAGGAACTCCGAATCAAAAAGGGAATCCGAATCGAGTAAGCTGCCGAGGAATGAAGAGTTGCTAAGGATTGGTTCCGTGGTCTTTCTCATCGCACAGTGTGAGAAACACATGCGCGCCAAGATTATTCCACCAGATCCTCGGTTTGTTGAGGCTCAGTCCCCAGATAAATCGATGCGAGGAATATGCGCTTCACAATGACTCATTACTGGCCTGCCTTATCTGTCAACCCCAATTCTGCAGCAGCTCCTTTAACTTTTCTCTCGCCCGGCTCAGTCTCGACATCACCGTGCTAGGCGGGCAATCCAAAACCTGCGCGATCTCCTCATAGCTAAGCTCTTCGAACTCGCGCAGGATGATGATCTCGCGATACACGCTCGGTAGCTCTTCGAGTGCCTTCCGCACATTCGATTGCTTGACTTTGGTGAGGTACAAGAATGACGGATCTTTCGAAGACTTGTCATCGAATCCCCAGCGGTCCTCGGTAGGTTCATCCATTTCCACCAGAGGGGGTTTATTTAGTCCGTCGCGGACTTGGTTGGGCCGGATATTACGCAGGATGGTGAAGAGCCAGCTCTTCAAGTTACTATTTGGCCGGCACCGCGCAAAGGCCTGAATAGCGCGAAGATAGGTTTCCTGAACAAGGTCTTCCGCCTCCGCCTGATTGCGAACCAGTGCCATCGCATAGGCGTACAGTGCATCCAGATGGTGTAGAGCGCTCTCGCGAAAGTCTTGCTCGCCGTTTCGAGCGTTCGTACTATTTGTAGCGACATGAGTCATAACACGAATTGGGCATTTTTTCCTAATGGGCCCTGTTCCGCAGAGATGGAGACCGCCGGTAAGCCCGCACTGACATTGCCCCTGGACGACATCCTCTTCCGTGTCCTTCATTGGTTTCGTGGGCGACCCGCGCCTTCGATTCAACTTTGCCAGGTATTGAGGATGGCGCCAATTACGTCAGGGGTAATAAACATCGACAGGATCGGTCATTCGCGCAGCTGCCGATTTGATACTTGAGGCCACAAAGTTGCCACGCCGAAACGCAACACGGCAACCGCAGTGTCTCGGCTTCCAGGTATCCAAGCCGGCGGAAAGCCGTGCGACTCGTACCAACTCTTGCGGTGGGAGGTCAGGGGGAAGGAAGTCGCTTTAGAGAGTGTTCCTATCATGTTGGTACTCCAATCTCGGATAGTGGACCACCTAAACGTAGCCACCCGTGACCTCAATGCGCTCTGCATTAATCCAGCGATTGTCCTCAGAGAGCAGCGATGCTATCATCCGGCCGATGTCATCGGGAACTCCTGCTCGGCCAAGTGCTGTCCCGTCAGGCACCCTTTTGTTCACGACAGGGTTGTCGCGGACAATCCCGCCGCTGAAATCCGTTTCCGTGGCACCCGGAGCAACAACGTTGACGGCAATCCTTCGCGGGCCGAGTTCCTTCGCCAAATGCTTCGACAGCACCTCGACCGCGCCTTTCATCGATGCGTAAACGGAACCCCCCGGGGAAGTGGTGCGGGTCCGGGCCGTCGACACGTTGACGATGCGCCCGCCGTCATTGATGAGCGGAAGAAGCTTTTGCGTCAGGAAGAAGACGCCTTTGAAATGGACCTTATAGATGCTGTCGAGTTCTTCTTCAGTCGCCTTCTCAAACGGCATGTTGTGATGGCTGTTTCCGGCGTTGTTGATCAGAAAGTCAAAACGTGTGGCTCCGAGCTTAGAGAGGGCCTCTTTCACACTTTCGACAAAGGCGTCGAAGGAAGCAATATTGCCAGAGTCGAATTGCAACGCAACGGCTTCCGTCCCTGCATCTTTCACCGCAGCAACCACTGCTTCGGGGTCCGGACCATGGGTGTGATAGGTGAAGATCGTATTGACGCCGCGTCTCGCGAGGCTCTCAACGGTATTGCGCCCTATCCCGCGACTGCCGCCCGTGACAATCGCGATCTTCCCGGGGGAAATTGCATCAGTTTCTGTCGGCATTTTGTGTTCCATTTTGGTTTGTAAGTTGTCTGTTCGGGCGGTCATAGCAAAAGGAATCATTCAGGCATGCGTGTAGTCCATGCCGTCTAAGTCCGCGATCAGGCCTGGCCCTGTTGGTTGCCATCCCAGCCGTTGACGGGTCTGCGCACTCGAAGCTGGCATATCGGAGCCGGCGAACATCGCGAGCCAGCCAAAATGAGCTTGCGCTTGCTCATGTGAGATGCTGACCACGGGTACGTTCAAGCCGCGGCCAATGACGTGAGCGATTTCCTTCAGCGATACGCCCTCTTCAGCAACCGCGTTGTATCTGCCGCCTGGTTCGTGCTTCTCCAACGCGAGCCTGTAGAGACGGGCAATATCGAGAACATGTGCCGCCGGCCAGCGATTCACTCCATCACCTATATACGCTGAAACTCCCTTAGCGCGAGCCACCTGGACCGCATGGGTGAGGAGGCCCTGCTTGCGCGTGTCGTGGACCTGAGGAAGCCGGACCACCGACACGTTCCCACCCTGCTCTGCAACGGAATCCGCTGCCAGTTCCGAGGCTTTACGAGGATTCGGGTGGTTGCGATCGAAATGGTCTTCAGTTGCGGGTTGACCTGGAACAGCGGTGCCCATTCCAGTTCCGGAGGTGATCACCAAGGGGCGATCCGATCCCCTGAGCGGATCCCCCAAGGGTTCGATGGCACGCCTATCCTTTTCACAAATCTCGAGGAACTTCGAAAAGTCACCGCCGAAGGCGCTGTGGTCGAAGGCGCAGTGAATCACACCGTCCGCCTTGGCCGCGCCGGCGCGCAAACTTTCCGGGTCTTCCAGGTTCCCTCGGTGTACCTCGGCGCCAGCGGCAATGAGAGACTGAGCACCAGCCTCCGACCGCGTCAGTCCGAGTACCTGATGGCCCGCTTTGATGAGTTCCGGAACAATGGCGGAACCGATAAAGCCGGTAGCCCCCGTAAGAAAAATACGCATGCTGTCTTCTCCTTCCCCGGTTTGCGTCGCTGATCCGTAACCGGGCGCATATTGCGACGCGAAGCGTCACTACAACGCTTGACGGCCGGTTACGCGTCTGCTAAAACGGAGTTATTCTCCGCCTCTATGGATTAACGGAGATTGTCTCCGGTTGCAACAATTTTTCAGGTATGCGCGCGAAACGTAAACAGGCTTCCGTTCGCAAGCCCCGCAGCGACGCGCAGCGGAATCGCCAGCGCATTCTGGAAGTGGCGAAGGAGGTGTTCACCCGGTCCGGCGCAAACGCCAGCCTGGATGAAATCGCCAAAGAGGCAGAAGTGGGACCGGGCACTCTGTACCGTCACTTTCCCTCTCGCGAAGAACTTCTGGAGGCGGTTTATCGGTCTGAGATGGAAAAGCTGGCCGCGGCGGAACAGAAGTTTGCTGAAGAATTGCCACCCATCGAGGCACTGCGGGCCTGGTTATTGTTGTTTGTCGACTACATTGCCGCGAAGCATCTCATCGCCCCTGCACTCAACGCGCTGGTGGGAGATCCGAAGAAGGTGTTCGAGGCTTCTTACGCGCGGATCTGGGAAGCGATTCGGGCGCTGGTGAAGCGCGCGATAAAGAGCGGCGACATCCGGAAAGACCTCGATCCGATCGATCTGCTGCGGGCGCTCATCGGCGTCGCCAATGTCGCAACCAGCCCGGACTGGCAACAAAGTGCCAGGAGACTCGTCGATATCCTGATCATGGGTGCGCGACCCATCCGATAGAGGTATTGGCTGTTTCCGGTCAGGGCCTCATGTCCTTTTGACTCCAGTATTATCCGAATTCGTCGGCTAGTATCTTCAACCACTTAGCAGCCCGTTACAAGCAGCGTTAAGAGGACGTTGTAGACGTTAAGCCAGAGTTCATTCGAGTTTCCGACATTACGGGCAGGATGATTTCTCTGTAGGCCCCATGCGATCGGGTGAGTCTTGGTACACACAGCGAGATTCTAATGCTCTATCTCGTGCCGCCGGGAATAAACCACTGTTTCCGGTGTTTTAAATCTGTCGAGGAGCGAGTTAGAAACAGGTTGCGTGAGGGCAATGCCATTTACTTAAGCCAAATTGCTGTGAATTAGCGAATGCGCCCATTTTTGAACGCCTGGAAACTAAGCCGGAAGCGTCAGCGAACTTGACGGGCAAGCCTTTTCAATCCCTTAGGTAAACGACATTGAGCGTGAGCGCCCTCGACTAAACTGACCAGTATTGGCGTTAGGTGAAATTGATGAAGCGAATCGCCATCGACATGGATGAAGTGGTCGCCGACACGATGGCTCACTACCTGGCGCTGTATAACGCCGAGTTCCAACTTGACCTCAAACCTACGGACTTACTCGGACGCCGGATCTTCGAAGTGATCGACGCCAGCCACGTCACGCGTTCCCGTGAATTGTTTTATCAGGATAAGTTTTTTTTCGAAATTCCCGTGATGCACGGCAGCCAGGAAGTCATTCGGGACTTAAGAGCCGATTACGAGGTGTTCGTTGCAACGGCCGCCATGGAAGTGCCGAGCTCGTTTGCCGCTAAGTTTCAATGGCTGCAAAAACACTTT
>JAFAUR010001092.1 GCA_019243205.1 Acidobacteriaceae bacterium
GTCCAGATCCTCGGCTTTTCGGGCGGCTCGTACGGCGGCTCCAATCAACTGAATGGGAGTACCACCGGAGGTCCGCTGCCCTCACCCGTCACAATTAACAACACCGACGCCCTGAACGAATACTTTCAGGCATTCAACTTCGGGCCCTCTTTGACGTTCACGCTTTCATTCAGCGGTCCTGCAATCGACTCGCCCGATGGGAAATCCACATCGGGGAGCGTTTTCTCGTTTTCGATGTTTTCCGATCGAGCTGGCACGGTGCCTGTTCTCACTTCCGACCCCAACGGAGTTGCCGCGACCGTTGCCGTTGGTCTGGATGGATCATTGACGGCGGCAACACTTTCTCCCGCGGTTTCTGTCACCCCGGAACCCACCTCGGTTGCATTGTGCGCGGCGGCAATGGGTCTTCTCGCTCTGCTAACCTCCCTCCGCCGCAGATTGAATTAGTACAGTGTCGCCGAACTGAGGGCCACCAACTGCGGGAAAATTCCGGGAGGTGGTCCTTGTGGGTGAATCAAAGAAACTGTGTCCGAAATGTCAACGAATGATGCACCAAGGGTACATAGCTGGCCCAGAGGGTAGTCTTGCCCGGTGGCATGGAGGATTGCCGCCGAAGTCTTTCCTGAAGATGCTCAAAACGTCCGGCCCTGGATTCATAGTTCTTTCGTATCGATGTGATGAATGCGGGTACTTGGAATGTTACGCGATTTAGCCGAGCTTACGGTTTCCAAAAGCAGGAGCGCCTAAAAAGCACGCGTACGCCGGAATCGAGAGTATGGGCCCTCCAGGATATATATGCCTTATCCTTGCGGGGGTTCCTAAGGCATCAGTGTGGCGGGTCCGAGTTGCCCGTGGTGGCGCTGCATCCTGTTGCGCAGTTCCGCCCTGGCACGCAGTAGCCGGCTTTTCGCGGCCGCTACGGAGATGCCCAACTCCGCTGCCACGTCCGGCATTGGTCTCTCTTCCACGTCCCGTAGCCAGAATACGCTTCGAAGCAAGGGGGGCGTTCGCCGGATTTCCTGGTACAGAACCCTGGCAACTTCTTCCCTTCCCAGGTCATATTCCGGCGATTGCCGTGCATCCCGCAGGTCGATGGTGACGGCATCATCGCCCAACGGTATATCGTCAATATACGCGAACCGGGCTTTTCGGGAGTGGCGAAGTCGCATCAGGCACTGATTTACAACAATTCGCGTCAACCAAGTTGAGAATTTGGCATCCTGGTGGAACTGATCTATGTGCTCATAGGCTTTCCAGAGTGCGTTTTGAACTTCGTCTTCGGCATCTTGCCTGTCTCGCATGATGGAAAGAGCTACTTTGAGCGCGGGAGATTGATGCCTTTTTACCAGTTCCGCGAATGCTGCCTGGTCTCCGTCGCGGCACAAAGCCACTAAATCGTCATCATTTATGTCATGCAGGTTCGGGTTTTGCATCCGACGGGCGACTCGGGAATCCATCTCATTAAGCCTCTATGAACGACTTTATGCCCCGGGAACTGCCAATGACCGCTACCGATGAAAACGGTTTCAGCGAAACAAAAAATCCAAGCTTGAATATTCCTGGAAATGAAACGAACGTGAAAGGGGCTGAAAACAACGACGATGTCATACGTCGTATCCTCGGAAACTATGACATCGGTCCGAAGCTACGTCAACTCAGGCTGCGGAAAAAAATCGCGTTAGTTGATCTGGGCAAGCACACTGGGTTATCTGCCTCGATGTTATCCCAGCTTGAAAACGGGAAATTGATTCCTACTTTACCGACGCTTGCGCGAATTGCAATGGTTTTTGACGTGGGAATCGAATTTTTCTTTGGCGATAAAAGAGCAAAACGCGTCTTTTCAATCGTTCGAGCGGGTGAGCGCATCCGCTTTCCGGAGCTGAGCCAAAGCCCGGTTCCGGGTTACTTTTTCGAAGTGCTAGCCTATGGCGCAACGGACAAGAACATGTCCGCTTACCTGGCCGAATTTCCTAAACTGAATGGAGAGCAGGCCCGTGCGCATTTTCACGATGGATCGGAGTTCGTCCACGTCTTCAGCGGTACCCTCGCCATCAACTATCAATCGGAGCTGCATGTTCTCCGGGAGGGCGACAGCGTTTACTTCGACGCTTCGGAGTCTCACTCCTACCACGGCGAATCGGACCCTCCAACCAAAGCGATCATCATCATCACACCGCCCCGGCTTTAGGCTCTCGACCCTCTTTTTGGCCGTAGTCGTTTTGGCAGCTCAGCCGCGGGCAGAAGCCAAGTCCGGCTGGACCGAGCTCAATATAGGGCCTTTTTACATCGATACAGAGGGTGACATGTCGGCGGCGAAGGATGCGCTCACCCAAATGGAACAACTCCGGTGGGTTTTAGGCGGGCTGCTGGAATCGAATGATCTTCATAGCGTGTTCCCCATTCGGGTCATGCTGTCCGACAAATTCGCAAAAACGAACCCGAAACCATACTTCGTTTCACAAACCGGACCTCCGCTCCATTCGCAGAACCTGCTAATCCTGCCGGCGGGTAGCCGAGTGCCTCTCGACCAGATAGGGGCCATTCTCCTGAACGACAACACGCCGCGTATGCCGGAAGAGGTGGAATCCGGCCTTCTCCAGCTATTGGGTACGATTCAGGCCCGCGGAAGCCATGTCAGCTGGGGAGGAGCACCCGCATATCCAGATCTCGCGTGGGCCCGGATGCAACTGTTTGCGACCAAATTTGACTACAGCACCAGCTTCCATATTTTCTTGACGAACGTTCGGAGCGTGGGCATACCTTCGGCCGAACGGAATACTTTCGGCAAAGATCCGAAGATCATTGAGAGCGAGGTGGCGGCCAACGTTGCTACCCGCAACTGGCAACCGGTTTCTGTTCCGGGCCGGCCACTGGATCCAAAGCGCGATTTCGGGGAGCACAGTTTGGACGCGACTGCGGCCGCAGTCTACCTGGCCGATGCGGAGGTGGATTCTAATCCGAAAGCCGCCCAGACCGTTTATGAGGCCGCGGTGAAGGAAGGCGGCGCGACAACCGCTCTGGGGTTCGAAGGTCTGGCCCGGGTCGCTTTGCTTGAGAAAGAAAATCCGAAGCCTTTGCTGGATAAAGCGATAGGCCAGAATGCCACTAGCGCTTCCGTTTACTTCGAAGCTGCCGACGGTGTTCCGGACACACAGGCGATTCCGCTGCTGAAGAAGGCGGCGCAACTGAGCCCGTTTTGGGCCGCACCGTTAGCGGCGCAGGCGAAGCTCGTCCGGGATCCAAAAGACAAGATCGAGCTTTTAAAGAACGCGACCCGGCTTGACCCGCGCGGGACGGAGTATTGGATCCAATTGGCTGAAGTACAGGGCGAAGCTGGGCAGGGGTCGGCTTCTCAGGGCAGCTGGATTCGGGCGGAAGATTCAACGAGTACGGAGGCGGAGCGCGCCCGGGTTCACCAGTTGCGTATGGATTCCGAAAAGGCCAGGCTCGATGCGGCGATGGAGGCAGAGCGGAGGGATAGGGAGGCGCCGCATTTGGCCGATGAACGCGCCGAGCGATCAGAGGCGGCGCGCATCCAAGCCGCTGAACGGCGAGCCAACACAGCAGTCGACGCGGCGGCGGGCGGCAACAAACCCGAAAACGTTGTTCCGTGGTCCGATGTGGTTCCAAAGAAAAAGCTTTCGGGCAAGCTGGTCAAAGTGGATTGCCTTGGAAGCGACGCGCGTATTTCCGTCCTCGATCGTACAGGGACGACGGTCCTTCTGCTCCTGAAAAACGTGTCGGAGTCCGGCCTGAGTTGCGGTGTCCCATCTCGAGTCGCCCGCGTCTCCCTCACGTATTCTGCCGAGCCCGATGACCGTTTCGGTACGGCAGGGAATGTAACGGAACTGGAAACGCATTGAAGGTTACAGTTCGTCCTGCCATCCCAAGCGATGCTCCGCTGTTGGCCGAGATTGAGAGCGAGTCGTTCAGGCAGCCGCACTGGCAGGCTGAACATTTTATGCGTTATGACTGCACGGTGGCGGAAGTTGAGGGCCAGTTGGTGGGTTTTCTGGTTTCTCGCCAGGTGTATGGCGGCAGCGCGGGTGCCGGCGATCCCGAGCGTGAAATTCTCAACGTTGCGGTGGCACCCAGGTTCCGGAGGGTGGGCGTCGCGACAGCTTTGCTGAACCAGGAACTGGCTAAGCACGGGTCCCACTTCCTCGAAGTTCGTGTCTCGAACGTAGCCGCCCAAACGCTCTACCGGAAATTGGGCTTTGTGGAACTGGGAGTCCGGCATAACTACTACGACAATCCGTCAGAAAGCGCTATTGTCATGACCATGAAATAGTGCTAATCATGGGATGCGGACGGCCACTGGTGACCATCCGCGAGTGAACTGATGCACTCTAACCCACCGGGCCAGATTCTTTCGTCAAAATTTCGGAACCAGACTCGGCGTGGCCACTCATTAAAGGAGAGAGACCCTTGATGGAGAATCACACGCAAGATGCAGAATTGAAAGCGCATCTGCTCGCAACCGATGGTCATTTTCGGACGCTTGCCGAGCAGCATGCGCAGTTGAAGCGCCAGATTGAGGAGATCGAGGCTAAGCCCCATGTCACTGAGGCCGACGAACTGGAGGAACAGCGAATCAAAAAACTGAAGCTCCGGCTTAAGGACCAGATGAACGAGATAATGGCGCAATCGAAACACGCAAGCGTCGGATAGAAGAATCTTAGAGGCCTAAAACAAAAAAGCCGCCGGAGAGATGAATTCTCCGGCGGCTTTTTATTTACGCCTACCGCAAGTCCTGCTGGGGATTGCTCGAGGAAGGGTCGTTGCTTGGGTCCGTATCGGTCGGACGCCGTTTCAGCTTCGGACGATCCTCGTCATCGCCTTTACTCTTTTTCGACGGATCCGTCTCATCTTCAATAGGCGTATTGGAGTTCGGATTCCGCCGCAGCGTCGGCTTGTTGGGGTCTTCACTGGTCTTGTCTGGACGGCGCTGGTTCTCGAGCATGGCCAATCGAGCCTTTACATCGTTGAACTCCGAGGTGGTCACGACGTACTCGGGCCGCGGCTTGAGGTCGGCTATTTCCTTCTGAGATCTCACGATGCGATCATCAGTCGGCGGGTGGGTCGAGAAAAGCTTCGACATGGTTCCCGGTTTCCGCTTCTCCATTGTTTGTACCTTTTCGAAGAAGTCGACAAAAGCGGTCGGGTCGTAGCCGGTCTTGTACATATATTGAATACCGAGGTAGTCCGCCTCAGTTTCAAATGCCCGCGAAAAATGCAGGAAGGACATAGGCACCAGGAGGCCGGAAGCCTCGTAAATCCCATACGCGGCGGCACCGCCCATGAAAATCAGGGGAATAGTTGCAAGCTGGGCGATTTCACCTCGGGTCGCCTGGCGCGTGCCATGGCGAGCCGCAACGTGTGCGATCTCGTGCGACATTACACCCGCCAACTCGGCTTCGGTATCCGCTTTCAGAATCAAGCCGGTCTGGACGAAGAAGAATCCGCCTGGTAAGGCGAAGGCATTAACGGTCGGATCTTCGATGACTTTGATTGTGAACGGTACTTTCGCGTCCGAATTTCGTACAAGATTCTGACCAATCCGGTTAACATACTCGGAAACGACAGGATCGTTGACGACCTTCGATTGGCGCTCGACCTGCTGTGCCAGCGATTTTCCGAGCGCAATCTCCTTTTCGAGCGAGTAGAAATTCACCTTCCCGCTCACGTTCCGGTCGCCAATAGCGTCTGGATCCTTCTTCGTGTCGTCGCCGGAGAAGGCCGTGACGGGTAGGGACAAGGCTATCGCCATGGCGAGACTGACAGAAGATCTCAAAAATGTAAGTCGCCGCATAAAACTCCTTCTACAGCAGGACTGTCGGGATCGATCGAAGGCCTTCGTTTATTCTCTTGACTGTCACCAGTATAGGACCAAAACGCACAAGGAAAAAGTCGGCAGGACCACGCCCCGTAGTCCCGCCACGAAGCCAGGAGATTCATGGTGTGTAACGTATAGTCAGGGAGATGGGTTTCAACAAAGTGCTGGACGCCTCTCCTGCACTTCACTTGCGGTATCGAGAAGACTTTCCCGTCACACGAGAGCTGATCTACCTGAACCATGCCGCCGTGGCCCCACTCTGCCTGCGCGCCGCTCAGGCCATGAAAGATCTTACCGAGGACGCCTGCTTCTACGGCTCACTTCATTACGGGGATTGGATGAATGTTTACAGCGGGCTCCGGACGGCCGCCGCTCGTTTGTTGAACGCTTCGCCAGACGAGATCGCCATAGTCAAAAACACATCGGAAGGGGTCGCGACTGTCGCTTCCGGATTCAACTGGGAATCCGGCGACCGTTTAGTGGCGTTCGAACAAGAATTCCCGGCGAATTATTATCCGTGGCGACGTTTGGAGAGCCGTGGCGTGAAGGTCAGCTGGTTGTCCATATATGATCCGATTGAAAAGATCGCGGAGGCGATCCGTGGGGCGCGCTTGCTCGCCATCAGCTTCGTCAATTACCTGAGCGGATTTCGGGTGGACCTCCGGAAGATCGGCGAATTATGCCAGGAGCACGACTGCTTCTTTTTTGTTGACGCGATTCAGGGAATGGGCGCGTTTCCCATCGATGTGGAAGAGTGTTACATCGACGCTCTGGCGGCGGACGGGCATAAATGGATGCTTGGTCCTGAAGGCAACGGGATTCTATACGTACGGCGACGCTGGCTGGACATCATTGAACCCGTCGAGTTTGGATGGACGAATCCGGCTAGCTACGCGGACTATAGCTCTCGCGATATGACCTTGCGGCCTGACGCGGGAAGATACGAATGCGGCACTTTAAATACGGTGGGATGTTTTGGACTGAAGGCAGCGATCGAGTTTCTGCTGGAAGTAGGTGTTGAGAATATTCGAGATTCGGTGCTGAACCTGGCGGACCAACTGGAGGGAGGCGTGCGCGAAAAGGGTTACGAAGTGATGGTGGGGAGAACGTCCGAAACGGGCTCAGGCATCGTCAGTTTCCGCCACCCACAGGAAGACAGCCGGGTGGTCGTTAGTGAGTTGAAAAGAGCTGGCATTCTCGGGGCGCCACGCCAGGGTTGGGTTCGGCTCTCGCCGCATTTCTATATCAGCCCCGAGGATATAGACGCCGTGCTGAGCGCGCTCCCGACCGTTTGAATCTCTGAGAGATTACAGAAAACGCATGAAGGCTTTCTACATCACGCAGCCGGGCGAAACGGCGATCGAAGACTTGCAACAGCCGCGTCCGGCGGCCGGAGAGTTGCTCCTTCAAACCCGGCTCATCGGGCTATGCGGCACCGATTTGAGTACATTCCGGGGCAAAAATCCGCTAGTGAGCTATCCGCGTATTCCTGGGCACGAGATCGCGGCAACCGTGGTGGAGGTCGGAGCGGACGTGCCTGCCGGCTTCGAACCGGGCATGGACGTTACGGTTTACCCGAACAAGCATTGCGGCAAGTGCGCGTCGTGCAAACGGGGGCGAACGAACGCGTGCAAGTTCAACGAGACCATGGGTGTTCAGCGCGACGGTGCAATGAAGGGATTCTTCGCCGCTCCCTGGCAGAAAGTTTACCGGGCAGAGAAACTCGGATTGCGCGAACTCAGTTGCGTAGAGCCCCTGGCGGTCGGGTTTCATGCGGTAGAGCGTGGCCGCGTGGCAGCGAGTGACACCGTTGCGGTGATCGGATGCGGGATGGTCGGATTGGGGGCAATTGCCGCGGCGGCAGAGCGCGGCGCAACACCCATCGCGATCGATCTCGACGATGAGAAACTTGCGCTGGCCCAGCGTGTGGGAGCGCGCCACGCGATCAATTCGCGGAGTAATCTCGTGCATGAAGCGCTTCAACCGATTACCGAAGGCTTCGGACCGGACGTGGTGATCGAAGCGGTCGGGATACCGGACACGTACCGGCTAGCAGTGGAGGAAGTCGCGCATACCGGGCGCGTGGTGTACATTGGCTGGGCGAAAGAGCCGGTCTGCTATGAGACGAAGCTGTTCGTGCATAAGGAAATCGACATCATGGGATCGCGGAACTCCCTGACCGAGTTTCCTGCCGTTATCGAGATGCTCTCAAAGGGAGCGTTTCCGGTTGAGGCAACGATCTCGGCCACTGTTCCGCTCAGCGAAGCGGGAGACGCGCTCAGACGTTGGAGCGAATCCCCGCAGCGGTTCACAAAGATTCTCGTCGAGATGGATGCATGAAGTGGACTACTGTACTCTCGGCAATACAGGTCTGCAGGTATCGAAGATTGGGTTCGGCGCTTCGCCACTTGGCAACGAATTCGGACCGCTCGAAATGCGCGAGGCGGCATGCGCCGTGCGAACCGCGCTGGATGCCGGCATTAACCTGTTCGATGTTTCTCCATATTACGGCCGCACCCTGGCCGAAGAACGTTTAGGAGTTGCGCTCGAAGGCCGGCGGGACCAGGCGATCCTGGCGACGAAGTGCGGCCGATATGACAAGCGCGCTTTCGATTTTTCGCCTAGGCGAGTGAGGTCGAGTGTCGAAGAATCGCTTGCGCGGCTCCGCACAGACCGTCTGGATCTGTTAGCGGCACACGATATCGAATTCACGCAATGCGATCAGATCATCAATGAAACGATTCCGGCGATGCGCGAGTTGCAGCGCGAGGGTAAAGTTCGTTTTCTGGGCATTTCCGGATTACCTCTCCGAATGCTGGCGGATGTCGCGCAACGCGCCGCGGTCGACTACGTCCTTTCTTACTGCCACTACAACCTGCTGATCCAGGATCTTGATCGATGGCTAACGCCCACGCTCGAGACAAAGGGCATCGGATTGATCAACGCGTCTCCGCTTCACATGCGCTTGCTGACGGATCAAGGCCCACCAGAATGGAATCCGGCCCCTGAGAAGGTCCGGCGAGCGGGTGCTGAGATTGTCGCGTTGTGCCGGAGGTACGGAGCCGATCCGGCTATCGTCGCGCTCCGGTTTTGCCTGGACCATCCTTATGTTTCTTCCACGCTGGTCGGAATGTCCGGCGCGCTCGAAGTGGAAAACAATCTGAAGGCACTGAATACGCCAATTGATCCCGACCTGCTCGAAAAGATCAGCCAGATTGCTGCGCCGGTGAGCGAGGTCACCTGGGCGTCAGGATTAGCGGAGAACAGCGATGTATAAAATCGATGCTCACCAGCATTTCTGGAAATATAAGCGGGCGGAATATGGCTGGATCGATGAGCGAATGTTGTCGATTCGGCACGATTTCCTACCTGAGGACCTCCGCAAGGAAATGGCTAGCGCGAGTGTGAACGGTGCGATTTCGGTTCAGGCGCGACAGTCGCTGGATGAGACTCAGACGCTGCTGCGAATGGCTGAGGAGAACGATTTCATCAAAGCTGTGGTGGGGTGGGTCCCGCTGATTCACCCGGACCTGGAACGTTTGCTGCCGACGGTAGCAGCACATCCCAAATTGCGGGCCGTACGGCATATTCTGCATGACGAAGCCGATGACCTCTACATGCTGCGTGACGACTTCAATCGTGGCATTGGCGGCCTGAAACCATATCACCTCGCCTACGACATTCTGATCTTTGAACGACATTTGCCCCAGACGATTCAGTTCGTCGACAGGCATCCGGAACAGCTTTTCGTACTGGATCACCTTGCGAAGCCACGCGCGAAGGACGGGCTTATAGAACCTTGGGCCGGAAATCTAGGGGAACTGGCACGCCGGCCTAACGTGTACTGCAAGATTTCGGGCCTGGTAACCGAGGCAGATTGGGAAAGATGGACCGCCGATGGGCTACGTCCGTATTTTGAAATGTGCCTACAAGTATTTGGACCAAGGCGATTAATGTTCGGGTCCGACTGGCCAGTGTGTCTCGTTGCCACGAGTTATCAACGCTGGGTGGAAACCGTGTCCGGGTGGGTTGGGAACTTGTCGAATGATGAGCAGAGCCGGATTTGGTCTGGGACGGCGGTGGAAGCGTACCGCTTGCAGGACGCGAGTCGGTCTTAAGGATTCTCAAATATCGCGTCTGCTTTGCTTCGAATTCAAGCAGCAATTCGTTGCAGAAGCTCCTTGGCATCATCTCTTTTTGCGTTTGGGGCACAGCGCAACCACCATTCCCGGAGGAGCGATAACTGGTCAGGAGAGAGAATCCGCTGCGCGACTGCGAACAGAGTTGGCAGCGTACGCTCGGGGAAGTACATCGTTTTCATTTCGCGGATGATGTATGAGGCTTCGCGAGCCGGAACTATTCCATCCCGTGTTGCCGCTTTCAAAGCGATACGTATGTTGACGAGGGGCTCCGAAAGAGGACGCAACGTGTCTGGACACAGCCTTACCGCAACTTCATCGTCTCCCGTCACTCGACCGCAGCGATAGAGTCTGAAGATTTGACCGATACCAACCATACCGTATGGATAGAGTTCCACGGCACGCAAGGCGCCCATACTTGCGGCGCCGAAGATTCTCGCTCCGAGCTTGAGAAATGTCAGAATCTCCTTGGGTGAGATCGCCAGATTCTGATAGAAAACGCCATCGATGATTCCAATCACCGGAGGCGGATCGTCGACGAAGCTGAGCAGAGCCCCGCGCTTGATCGGAGGCAAAAAGAGAGCGCTCGGCAGGAGCATTTGCGCGTCGCAAAGTGGAAGGCTCGGTCCTAAGAAGACGACAGGGCGGTCATTTCCCATTCCGGTTCAGCCCCCGCCAGTAAGCCGCTGCACGTTCTCCAATTCGTTGCCCATCCGCGATCCACATTTCGAGCCCGGTAACGAGCAATCGCACGACAAAGACGCCCGAGTCCGGAGGCGAGAGGTCGACCATCACTGCCTGCTGTACTCCAGCGGCTCGCAAACGACGAAGAAGAAGCAGTATGTCATCGCGAATGTCCAGGTTGCGATGCTCCTGAATTTTCGACCAGAGCCGGCGGGACCGGGAGGGGGCATGAAGCCAGCGGCGCTGATCAATGAACTTGGTTCGTTTCGTGTGAGTGGCGACTCCGGTGTCAGCCCGCGGCTCATCGGCAAGCGACAGGTCTTCCCGCACGCCCTGGATGTCCGCCGCACGGGACTGGGCGGCTTCGGTAAGCGCGCGGATGGCGGCTACACGGAGGTCGGGATGCGCGCCTACGCCCATGTGAGCCTGAGGAAAATCGGGAATGTCGTCTTCGGTAACCGTCGCAAGTACGACCGGAATGCCGAGATCAGAGGAGATGTCACGCACAATGGGACTGAAACCGGCGCGGTGAAAACGGCGGAGGAGTGCCTCCACTTCTTCCCCAATACCCGAGAAGTCGATACAAGGACAGCGCTCCAGATCATCGACGAAATCGTCGCCCGGATCCCGCCTGAGCTGGTATTCCCTCAACGCACGGGGACGCCAATGAGACGCAAGCTCAGCGAGGGTCCAGGCATCCCGCTCGATCCACTCGCAGATGGATTGACTGATCGCCTCCTCCAGGCAGTTGCCGGACGAGAGTCCGTGCGTTGTGCTGATCAGCAAGGGCGAACCACATCGGGGCCAAGACCATCGATATCCGGCGACGTGCGCAGGGACGAGCGTCAAGCGACCCTTGAGCAGATCGTAGCCTTCGATCCACTCATAGATTCTGGATTCATCGTAGTCCTCGGCGAGACTCGAGATCAGGGCTTCGGGATCGAGAATACACGCGTGGCGACGCAAGTCGATCATAGACGCCCTTATCGTTTTCGGCCGCGCGCGAATAGTCACCTGGCGCTCGAGGGCCTCCATCAGTGCTCCCGCCATGGCATCAGCGCGATGGGAACCCTTACCGGAATAGACCGAAATCGTATCGTCCGAGTCGGGCACGATCGCGCTGAACACCGGGATGCCGACGCGATCAAGGCCTGTGACATCAGCCAGACGCGTCACTCCTAAAGACTTCGCGAGAGGCTTAGCACGGTGAACGGTCTCCTGTGCCGCCACCGTACGTGTCAGGCTCGCCAGCTTTAACCGGCTTCCAAACGTGATCACCGGGCCGGCTTGGGCTCGGACTCACTTCTGGGTTGAGGGGGCTTGGGGAGTGCAATACAGATACAAAGGGCTCCGTTGATGTCAGCCTCGCCCCCGCGTTTTTTCACGAAATCCAGAAGATCCTGGGCAGTGACGTCCGGGCCCAGGGCCTTTGCCGCCTCGTCCCAGGTCGGAAGGGACGCTTTCACCTTCTCGAGCTGTGCGGGCGTGAGTGTCTTGAGATAAAGCGAGTGTTTCGCAACGAGGCTATCTGTTTCTTCTTCTGACAGGCCTATTCGATTGACGATCTCTTCTTCCGGAATCATTTCGGGTCTCCTGGTTTGGTTTTGCCGGCTAACTTACAATCTGGGTATTATATGCAAAGCTCCCGGGGTTAAAACCTGGTAGCGAAGATAGATTTGCTATGGCAAGCCGACCCTGCGGAGAAGGCTCTGGAATCGCTTGTTGCCTCGGAGCGGATCATAGCGGGGATCTACGCCGATAAACCGAAAGAAAAGGTCGCGTTGATCGTAACAGGTATTCAAGAGGTCTAAGGCCTCATCCGTCCGATTCAGAGCGACCTTTACAGCTGCTCGGTTGCAAGGGGACACATAGGAGTAAGTGGCCTGCCTATCGAGATCTTCGGCAATACGTTCGGCATCCTTCGTCCTGCCCTGCTGACCGTAAGCATAGGCCAGCATGCAGCGCTGCATGTGAGCGATCTGACCAACAGCCGGGCCCTTGTCTTTCCCAGCCGCAAGAATAACCGCTTCCACCTGGGCAGGTTTACGCATGGCCGCCAAACAAAGTGCCTCCTGTGCACTCCGGATGGGCAGGTAGTCCGCAGAGACCCGGGCGTTGGTTGCCAGCGCCTCATCGAAGCGACGCGAGAAGTAGAGGACGTTCGCGAATGCCAAACTCAGAGTCGCGTCTTGCGGACTGGCATCAATGGCGCGTTGCATCTCGATCATGGCCTCATCGCCTCTCTTCAAGGGAACGAGCACCATGAGGGCCAACAGTGAACGCGCCCGAGGTAGCTTGGGATCGAAGGCGATAGCTCTGCGAAACCAACGCTCTGCGCCTGCGAGATCAAAATCACCGGCAGTGATCGCGAAACCATAGGACGTGCTCGCCAATGAAATATCGGGATCGAGCTCAAGAGCATGCCGGGAGGCAGAGATAGCCTGTGAAAGAACAGTTACCGGCGGCTGAATACCGTAGTTTGCGATCGCGACGTATGCTTGGGCCAATCCGGCATAAGCGCTCGCATAATTGTGGTTTTCTTCTATAGCCTGTTGGAAGTCGCGGATCGCAAGTTCGGTTGAGTGCGCTCCCGGATCACGAAGCCGGGCATAACCGCGTTGGCAAAACTGGTACGCTTGCGAGTTCTGCGGCGGCTGAAGCGGATGCTGGCCTCCCAGCCCGAGCTTGGGTCTGATCTGAAGGATGATGTCGGCCCAGAGATCGTTCTGGAGACCAGCGAGATCGGTAGCCCTGCGCGAAATATGGTCGCTCCAGATCTGGGCGCGCCGTGCCACATCCGTGAGCTCGAGACTTACCTCGATGTTGTTTTCGCGACGGCTGAGCTTTCCTGTCAGTAGCGTATGCACGCGAAGCTGGCGCCCTGCAGCAATCGGGTCGGTTCTTGGTCCGCGGTACCGCTCCGTCAGACTTGCAGGTGCGATGCTCAGGCCTGGCAGGCCGGCGAGATTAATCCGCAGCGAATCGGATAGCGAATCGGCCACACGATCGAGCGAATGATCGCTGGAGACGTTTTCGATGGGCAAAGCCGCAATAGAGTTGGGCAGTGGTGAGCCGGCCGGCTTCAAGAAGAGAAGAAGCGCGATTATGGCGGCAGCAGCAGCTCCGAACAGCCACCACCAGCGCCTGTGCCAAAATCCCGCGCGCAATTGCAAAACTCGCCGGGGAATTTCGGTCGTCCTAAGCCGACCCGCTTGCCACGCTTGCGAAACTTTCTGCAGATCGGCTTCCAGTTCCCGCGCGGATTGATAACGCTTTTTGGAATCTTTCTCCAGGCATTTGTGAACCACCCGGATGAGGGCATTCGGGACTGACGGGTTTAATTGGGCCAGCGGTCGCGGTTCAACCGCCAAAACCTGGTGTATCGATTCGGCGATCGAGCGGTCGTCAAATGGCCTGCGGCCGGCGAGCATTTCATAAAGGACAACACCGAAGGCAAAAAGATCAGAGCGGGCGTCAACGAATTGGCCCCGAAGCTGTTCAGGGCTCATGTAGCCTACTGTTCCGCTCACACTATCAGCCAAACTAAGGAGCGTCTGCGTGACCCTCTCTTCGCCAGGAGCGGTGCCGGACAAGAGCGGGTCTATACGCGATAGCCCAAAATCCAAAACCTTGATCTGTCGCCCGGACCGGAGCATGATGTTTTCCGGCTTGATATCCCGGTGCACAATCCCGGAGGCGTGTGCAACGACGAGTGCAGCGGCAACCTGCAGAGCAACACTGAATACAAAATCCAGATCGAGCGGTTGACCTTTCAGCTCTTGGCGCAGAGTATGCCCATCTATGTACTCCATCGCGACGAAGTGGGTGCCGTCCTGCTCGCCCACCTCGAACACGGTTACGATATTCGGGTGCGAGAGTGCAGCTGTCAAACGAGCCTCGCGTTGAAATCGCTGGATGCTCACAGAATCACGCGCCATTTCAGGGAGCAGAATCTTCAAAGCCACGTGACGATTCAGTTTGGTGTCTTCGGTCAGGTAAACTTCGCCCATTCCACCTTGCCCGAGCCGTTCGATGATTCGGTAATGCGAAAAGAACTTGGCTGTCATCCTGCGGCGAACTAAGCTTAAATCTTACCTTCTAGTCGTGATTGCACACACAGAAACTGCTCAAATTTGAGCAGAAAATGCGCCGTTCTCTGCTCTAACCTCGTAACCATTGCGACCTTGCAGTTACAATAGTCCGCAATCCATGCCGAGACGTTGTTTTAAGAGATTTCTGCTGTGTTCGCTCGCCGTATCAACCGTTATTGGCGCGCCGCAGATGGACCAGGACTTCGCGAAATCCGTTAAGGAGTGGACGACGCGGCCGGAGTTCACTAGCCCGCTGGTCGATCATTTGCCGAAGGCGGAAGGCGTGCCGTCTCCGAAAGACGTTCTCGGATATTACATTGGTGAACCAAAGAAACTCACGTATTACGAGGACATCGTCCGTTATTACCGGACCCTCGCATCGAAATCACCGAGGGTGAAAGTCATCGATATCGGGAAGACCGACGAGGGGCGCGAATGTGTGGTGGTGTTTATCGGCTCTGAAGAGACGATCCGGGATCTCGAGACGTATCAAAAGGATCTGACGCAACTTGCCGACCCGCGTCAAATCAACGATGCGCAAGCAGCCGAGATCGTGAGCAGAGCGAAGCCGATCTACCACGTGATGGGTGGACTGCACAGCGGCGAGACGGGGCCGCCGGAGATGCTGATGGAGTTGGCTTATCGACTCGTGACCGAGGATTCGCCCATCGTGCAATCGATACGCGATCACCTGATCGTTTCCATCACGCCCGCGGCGGATCCGGACGGACGCGACCGCTACACAGACTGGTACTACCGTTACAAGATCAACGAGAAGAGCGAGGCAGATAACCTCGGCGGCCCGCCCTATTGGGGCAAGTACATCTTTCACGACGATAACCGGGACATCAACTATTCGCAGTTGCCCATGCAGCGCCTTCTCGCCTGGTATCTCAACTGGCATCCGCCGATCATGCATGAGCTGCACGAATCCGTGCCTTTCCTGTACACGTTTAGCGGCCAAGCCCCGCAGAATCCGACCCTTGATCCGATCCTTTACGGGGAGCTGCCGTGGTTTTCGAATTTCGAAATGGCTCAGATGATCAAGTACGGAATGCCGGGTGTGTGGACGCATGCGTATGTCGATATGTGGTCGCCCGGATACCTGGGATTCATGTCTTCGAATCATAACGGCATGATGCGCATGTACGAGACATTTGGCAACGGCGGCGCGAACACAATGCACAGGCATGTTGATTCCCCCGGAGGCGGAGGCATGCAGATGAATGCGACGCAGCGCAAATGGTACCGCCCGCTGCCTCCCTACAAGGAGGTGGACTGGTCGATGCGTGACAACACGAACTACATGGAGACCGGCGTTCTGACCGCCTTGCAGATGGCAGCCGCGTTCCCGCAGGTGATCCTGGACAACTTCTATAAGAAGAGCCGGAATTCGATTGAATCGGGCAAAAAGGATGCACCGTTCGGCTACATTATCCCAAGCGATCAGCCGGATATGACGCGAGTCGCATTCGTCGTGAATATTCTTCGGATGCAGGGCATTGAGATCGGCCGCACCGCAAGCGAGCTGAAGCTGAAAGAGGGAGCGTTTCCGGCCGGTTCGTTCGTGATCAAGCGCGATCAACCTTACGGGCGACTTGCGAAGATCTTGCTTGAGAAGCAGAACTACCCCGATCCGAACCTGCGGACCTATGATGACGCGGCATGGACGATGGGGCTGATGACCCACACCAGGATCATCGAAAGCGGCGACAAGGCGATCGAAGAGGGACCAACCAATTTGATCGACCGATTTGAGCCGGAAGGCTCAGTGGCGGGTTCGTCGAGCGCGGCGAACTTTGCCGTCCTGGATGATGGATCGGTAAACATGGCCACTTTGCGATACCGCTTGAAGGACGCATCGATCCGTATCGCTGAGGAACAGTTCAAAAACGGCAGCACCTCTATCCCCGCGGGATCGTTCATCGTGCAGGGGGATAAACCGTCCAAGCTGAAAGCTGCGTTGCAGCCGCTGGGGCTTCACGCAGTGGCTCTCTCCGGCAATGTCCCGGCGCCGGCGCACGAGTCACATCTGGCGCGAGTTGCAATGTACAGCACGTGGGGCAGTACTCAGGATGTGGGCTGGGTCCGGTACGCCTTTGATCACTTCGAAGTTCCGTACGACCTCATCTTCAAAGAGCGCGTGAAACAGGGCAATTTGCGATCGGCTTATGACGTTATCGTGATACCGAACCAGGGGCGCACCGCGAAAGGTCTTGTGTTCGATATCGATCCTAAGAAACAGCCGCTCGCCTACACGAAGACAGAGCAGTTCAAGTATCTGGGCGACTACGGGTCTTCGCCGGACATTACCGGTGGC
>JAFAUR010000247.1 GCA_019243205.1 Acidobacteriaceae bacterium
TGGCCGGCAATGGTGAGCACAGCATTATCGGGCTGATACCAGTTGTGATAAAAGGCCTGGAGTCTCTCGATCGGAACATGCTCGATATCGGACCGCGCGCCGATGGTCGACTTGCCATAGTTGTGCCACAGGTAGGCGGTCGAGAGAACGCGTTCTTCAAGGATGTTCGCGGGACTGTTCTCACCCATCTCGAATTCATTGCGCACCACCGTCATCTCGCTATCGAGATCCTTCTTGGCGATAAAGGAATTGACCATGCGATCCGATTCAAGATCGAGCGCCCACTCGAGATTCTGGCCCGTGGATGCGAAGGTCTCGAAGTAATTCGTGCGATCGAAGGAGGTAGTTCCGTTCGGACGCGCACCATGTTCGGTAAGCTCCTGCATGATGTTTGTATGCTTAGGCGAGCCCTTGAATAGCATGTGTTCGAGCAGGTGAGCCATACCAGTCTCGCCATAGTCTTCGTTCCGGGAACCGACCAGGTAAGTGATATTTGCGGTAGTCGTGGTCTTGGTCGGATCCGGGAAGAGCAGCACGCGAAGACCATTCGAAAGGTCGTATTCGGTGATTCCTTCGACCGATGCTCCTTTCGTGATGCCGGCCGGCAACGGAACGCTCGGAGCGGTTTGTGCGGCAAGAGATGAGACGAAAGAAAATACGACGGTGGGTAATATACCGGTACGAAAGAATACACGCGTCCGCATGGCGAGACACCTCCGATGTAAGTGACGAATGAGTTAGTTGATTGTACCGCTAAAAAGCGCTTATGGGACCACTTTGGCCGTCTTGATGTAATCGAGCTTCGGGAAATGCTCCTCCAAGTATGGGTTGCCGATATCGGCAATAGCAGCCTGGCTGGGGCCGGTGCCTTGCGGAGCGCCTTCTCCGTAGTCGGAGTAAATGTTCATGACGTTTTCCATTCCTTGAATCACTTCTCCGAAAGGAGTGAAGCCCTGCGGGTCAAGCGCTTTACTGTTGTCACCGAGGTTGATGAAGACCTGCGTCGTGCGTGAATCCGGTCCGGCCGCGGCGAATACTACCGTTCCCACCTTGTTGCTGACTTTCGGCGGATCGTCTTTGATCGGGATCTCGCTCCAGTCTTTATTCGTCTTGGGGTCTCCGTTTATGCCCCATTGGACAATGAAGCCCTTAATTACGCGAAAGAAGCGATCTCCGTTATAGAAACCCATGCTCGTCAGCTCATAAAAATGATCGGCCCCAAGCGGCGACCAATCGCGATGCACGAGGATCAGGACGTTGCCCTTCGTGGTCTGGAGAAGGACTTTATAGTGCGCGGGCGCGGGTTTCATCTCCGCTGATTTCTTGGCTCCGCCGCACGAGGCGGACAGCAAGGCGGCTGTAAGAGCAAGAGCGAGAAGAGACCGGCGCTTCACTTGGCGTCTCTCCAGTTCGGCCCGATGCCGGTTTCAGCGACCAGAGGCACCGAGAGTTCGTAGACAGTTTCCATTTCTTTCTTCACAAGTTCTTTCATCGAGTCACGTTCGGCCGGCGGCACTTCGAAAACCAGTTCGTCGTGGACCTGCAGCAGCATCCGCGATTGCATGTGCTGCTCTTCGAGTATCCGGTGGATGCGAATCATGGCCATTTTGATCAAATCGGCGGCTGTGCCCTGCAAGGGCGTGTTGACGGCAGTTCTTTCGGCGAAAGAGCGGGCAGAAGGGTTCCGGCTGCGCATGTCCGGAATCGGTCGGCGGCGGCCGAGCAGCGTGGTCGCGACACCGGACTGCCTGACTTCTTCGATCGTGCGATCGATAAATTCGCGGACTCCGACGTAGCGTTCGAAATAGCGGCGAATGTAGAGCTCGGCTTCCTTGCGGTCGATACCGAGTGACTGGGCTAAGCCAAAGGGAGTCTGGCCGTACACGATGCCGAAGTTCACCGCCTTGGCCGCGCGCCGCATATCCGCGTTGATCATGACCGGATCGACCTTGAAGACCTCGGCGGCCGTGCGGGTGTGGATGTCCTGATTGTGCGTGAAGGCATCGACCAGAACGGGATCGGCAGACATGTGGGCCAGCAGGCGGAGTTCGATCTGCGAGTAGTCGGCGACCAGCAGATCCCAGCCGTTTTCCGGGACGAAGGCCGAACGGATTTCACGTCCTTCTTCGGTCCGGATGGGAATGTTTTGCAGGTTCGGATTTGACGAAGAAAGGCGTCCCGTGGCGGCGCCCGCCTGGTTGAATGTGGTGTGAACGCGGCCCGTTTCAGGGCGAATCAATTGGGGCAACGCGTCGATATAAGTGCCCTTCAACTTAGCTAGCTGGCGGTAGTCGAGCACGAGTTGCGCGACCGGATAGGCAGGCGCGAGACCTTCGAGGATATCAGCAGCGGTTGAGATGACCTTGCCCTTGCCATACCTGGTCGGCGAGGGAAGGTTCATTTCTTCAAACAGGACCTTACCGAGCTGCTGCGGCGAGTTGATGTTGAACGGACGTCCGGCGAGGTCGTAGATCTTCTGCGCGATTGTCTCGATGCGCTCTGAGAGGCGCCCGGAGAGTTCACTCAGGACCGCCGTATCCACACGGATTCCGGTGCGCTCCATTTTCGTGAGCACAGGGACAAGAGGCAGGTCGATCTGATTGTAAACTTCTGCCAGATTCTGGCCGGTGATTTGCGGCCGCAGCATTTCCGCGATGGCGAAGGTCGCTTCGGCCTGCTGCTCGGCAACCGGATTCAGCTTCCGATCAAGGAATCGTTCGGCGAGATTTTCGGGAGAACAACCGCCGGGATCCGCACTCAGCAGAAACGCATAGAGCATGACGTCTTCACTGAGATTGCGTGGCTCAATGCCGAGTGTGGCCGCCGTCAGCAGAAACGCCTTCGCGTCATGAACGACTTTCGTGACGCGCTCGTCTTCGAGCACGGACCGGACTGCCGCGAGTTGCGAAAACGGAGCGGACCGTCCTTCGCCGGAACGGCAGGACATGCCGATGAACGAGTTTGTCGAATCGAAGACAACGGCGAGAGGCGCATCCGCGGGACGCTTGCTCAACCATGCACCAATCGCTTCAGCGTCGGTGAGGGTGCCGTAATCTCTGGTCGCACTGTCGTCTTCAAGCGGCAGGTCTTTTAACAGGCTGAAGAATTCCAGCTCTTTGAAAACTGCTTTCAACGCTGTATTGTGTGGCTGCGATGCTTTAAGCGTTTCGAGTTCCCATTCGATAGGGACACCGGTGTGAATGGTGGCGAGTTGCTTGCTCAGTACGATTTGTTCGCGATTGTTCAGCAGGCTTTCGCGGTACATCTTCCGCTCCACTTCAGAGGCGCGATCGAGAGCGGCTTCGACGGAGCCGAATCGCGTGATGATGTCTTTCGCACCCTTGTCCCCGATGCCCGGAGCGCCGGGGATGTTATCGATGGAGTCTCCCTTGAGGGCGAGTAAGTCGGCCACCTGAGACGGCTTTACGCCCATGAACTGCTCCACTTTCGCTTCGTCGTACCACTCGTCGTCTTTCATCGGATTGAGCATGAAGACGCGGCTGTTGACGAGCTGCAGCATATCCTTGTCACTCGAAACGATGACGACTTCGAGCGGGCTCGGGTGCTCGCGGCAGGCAATGGCACCGATGACGTCGTCAGCTTCGTAGCCCGGGAAATGCAGAATCGGGATATTCATGGCTTCGAGCAAACGGCGAATGTAGGAGATCTGCGGACCGAGATCCTCGGGCATTTCGGTGCGATTCGCTTTATAGTCGGCAAAAGTCTCTGATCGGAAGGTCGGAGCTTCGGCGCTTTCAAATATGGCCGCGATGTAATCCGGTTTGTAGGCGGTCATCAGCTTCCGTAGCATGTTGTGGAAGATAAAGACCGCCTCGGTGGAGAGACCCGTGGCCGTCCGCATGGGCGGTGCTCCGCTACGTGCGCGGGCGTGATAGGCGCGGAAAATGAAGCCAAAGCTGTCGATCAGGTATAGGCGGGGAACAGGCAACATCTACAGGATAATGGGCCAGTGAACTTTCGCTATCCGATCTTCCTGGATCTTATGGGAAAGAAGTGCGTTGTCACTGGCGAGGGGGTTGAGATTGCGGCGAAGGTTCGAGCGCTAGTAGAGGCTTCAGCCCAGGTAGTTTATGTAAATCCGACTGCGGAGTCGCGGATTGCGAACCTGGCGGAGTCCGGCGCCGTCGATTGGCAGAGGCGTAAGTTCGAGCCTCAGGATCTGGATGACTGTTTCCTGATCATCTCGGACCTGGAAGACAACTCGGAAGTCTTCGCGCTGGCGGAAGCGCGCAATGTGCTTTGTAATTCTGTCGATGATCCCGAGCATTGCCGGTTCAGCTTCGGATCAATTCACCGCCAGGGCGACTTGACGATTGCGATTTCAACGAATGGAAGAGCGCCCGCGCTTGCCGTCCGATTGCGCGAGTGGCTGGAGCGCGAGATCGGACCCGAGTATGGTGTGCTTCTTGAAATGATGAAAAGAATTCGGCCGGAGGTGAATGCCGACCTTTTGGATTTCGAAAAGCGGCGGCAGCTTTGGTATCGGATTGTCGATTCAGACGTGCTGACGCTATTGCGCGACGGCCGGCCCGCGGAAGCGGACGCGTGCGTTCGAACGATGGTGGAAGAAGCTCTCAGCAACACTTCGCATTTCCGTACTTCCTTCGATAACGGCTGTCCGTGAACCGCTGCCACTCCTGGGTGGAATGCGACTGGCAGCGGCGTTCGAGATAACGCCGGTACGCGCCCTGGTCGGACAATTCAAGCAGTAACACGCGCAGAAATCCAAGGAGGTGACGAAGCATTTTCATACTGCCTGGACTTCAATCTGGGATTCGACGAACGGAGTTTCCGATGTCTGCAGGCTGCGTGTACCACTGAGCAATCCGAACCAGCATCGCAGCGAATCAACAACGATGATGGTTACGAGAACCAGAAAGACCGCGCACAGGACGGCATCCAGCCTTTCGTTGAAGATGACGGCGTGGGTCTCATGCAAGCGAGCCGCAGGAATCTTTCCAGCAAGAATGGCCTTTTCAAGTGCAGCAGCGTGGGACAAGAACCCAAGCCGCGGGTCACTGGAGAATATCTTTTCGAGCCCGGCCGTAAATGTTACGGTTACCAGCCACACGAGTGGAACGGCCGTAATCCACATGTAACGGCTGCGATGCATCTTCACCAGCACCGTGGTTGCGACGCAAAGAGCGATGGCGCTCAGCAATTGGTTCGAAATGCCAAACAGTGGCCAAAGCGAATTGATACCCCCGAGTGGATCGATTACGCCCTGATAGAGAAAATAGCCCCAGGCAGCGACAACTGCCGCGGAAGTCAGCAGTATCATCGCGGTGTTTCGTTGCCGAAAGCTGCCGTGTACGTGCTGGAGCAGATCCTGCAGCATAAACCGGCCTACCCGTGTTCCGGCGTCGATGATGGTGAGAATGAACAGCGCCTCAAACATGATCGCAAAGTGGTACCAGAAGCTCAGGAGGCCATTACCGAGTCCGGTTTGCTTCAAAACGCCGCTAAAGATCTGCGCCATTCCGAGCGCGAGAGAAGGGGCTCCGCCGGTACGGCCGAACAAGCTGGTCTCGCCGACGGTTCGCGCCAGTTGCGCCATATCGGGCGCAGTAACAGGGAAGCCCCAGGACGAAATGGTGGCAACCGCCGCCTGCGGCATTACGCCGACGACTCCGGGAGGTGCGTTGACGGCGAAGTAAATTCCGGGTGCGAGCGAAGCAGCGGCCACCATTGCCATAATTCCGACGAATCCCTCGAGCAACATGCCACCGTAACCGATGGGCCACGCATGCCATTCCTTGGCGATCAGCTTAGGCGTTGTTCCAGAGGAAATGAGTGCATGAAAACCGGAGATCGCTCCGCAGGCGATGGTGATGAAACAGAACGGAAAGACTTTGCCGGCGAAGACCGGCCCGGTGCCATCGATGAATCTGGTCAGCGGAGGCATCGATAGCTGTGGGTGCATAAAGAAGATGCCCACTGCCAGTAGAAAGATCACGCCTAGCTTCACGAACGTGCTGAGGTAATCGCGAGGAGCCAAAAGCAGCCACACCGGAAGCGCGCTGGCGAGAAATCCATAGATGATGATGGCCGCCGTAAGCGCGAGACCGCTCAGCGTAAACCAGTGCGCCAGCGTAGGTGACGCGGCGACGATTTGTCCACCGAAGACGCCGGCGACTACCAATAGAAAGCCGATCGCCGAGCATTCGAGGACTTTGCCGGGTCTGACATAGCGGAGATACAAGCCCATCAGCACGGCGATGGGCATGGTTACGGCAATGGTGAAAGTTCCCCAAGGGCTGCTCTTCAGGGCGTTGACAACTACCAGTGCAACCACCGCGAGGAGGACAACCATGATCAGCAGAACAGTGATCAACGAAACGAATCCGGCCACTTTGCCGATCTCTTCGCGCGCGATCTGGCCAAGCGTTTTGCCGTCGCGGCGCATGGAGCAGAACAGGATGACGAAGTCCTGGACGGCCCCACCCAAGACGGCGCCAAACAATATCCAGAGAGTTCCGGGCAAATAGCCGAACTGAGCAGCCAAAGTGGGGCCAACCAGCGGTCCAGGGCCCGCGATGGCTGCAAAGTGATGACCGAAGACGATCCACTTATTGGTGGGCTCGAAATCCTGGCCGTCTTGGAAACGCTCTGCGGGCGTTGCACGCCTGTCGTCGAGCATCATCACCTTAGCGGCAATGAACTTGGCGTAAAACCGGAACCCGATGAGATAGATGGAAGCAGCCGCTGCAACTAGCCAGAGACTGTTGACCGGCTCGCCACGATGGCTGGCGATGGTTGCGAGACAAATAGCCGCGATGACTGAGATAAGCGCCCAAAGCGCCCGTTGAACATGTTCGCGCATGCATTAATCCCAAAGAAGATGAGACTAGCAAGAAGGGATACCACAAGTGCGCTAATCCCTAAAGTGATGAGCGCGCGATTCATGGAAGAGTTCTCCAGGTTCTCGAGCCGGATACCGATGACATCTGCAGGACCGCGATGTTCGCCCGAACTTCCGACATGCCGGCTCTGAGTCGAATCGCCGCGCGGCATCTCGATCACACGTTTTGCGTGCGGCTCCAAAACTCCGGAGCGATAGTGGAGCTGTTTTGTCAGGCCTACGAGCAGTTCGGCCTCGCTGCTTTCGCCAACCGCTCCGATCAAGCGCCGCGGTATCCAGAGTTGCTGGCCTGTTTTGGCATTTATGATTTGAACTTCGGCCCAGGTCGATGGTCCTAGTACCCAGTCGTTAGGCGAACATTCTCGGATCGCGGGATATAACGCGAAGCGGCGGCGACCGATGTAGTCCAGCGGCGACGGTATCAGCGGCGCTGACATTGGTCTCAGTGTACCCGAAGGAAACTACATCTGTACTCAGCGGGTTGGAGATTTCGCTCGAATGTGGGAACGCCAGGTCTCGGAGAAACTGACGAGGGCTTCGGGGCGGCGGCGGCGCAGAAGCAGCCGGATCACCTCGAAAGCGCTCCAGGTGAAGAAGGCTCCTGTGATCCAGACTTTGAGCGCCTCACCATTTTCTCCCGGTTTAAGGAATTGCGTCGCAAACAGCAAGAACATCAGGCCGGCTTCCCACCAGGCGAACTCCATATTGACGAGGAAGAGAAGGCCTACCGTGCTTTGTCCCAGAGTAAGGAACCACTCGACGCGCTGCTGACTATCAAAGACGAGGACAGAAGCATGAGCGGTTCCCAGCGAAAGTACGATGGGCAGCATAGCGACGAGGAGAGTCCACTGATTGATGTTGCTGGAAGCGATATTCATCAAGCCGACCGCCGCCTTGTCACGCTGGCGGGCGAAATAAAAAGTCGATAAGAGCTCGGGAAACTCGGAAATGATGGGCGCCAGCCATTGAATGATGACGAAGGTGGGGATGCCAGCGGCGAGAGCGACGGCCACCAGGCTGCCTAAGAATGGCTCCGCGACGGTGAAAACCATTGCACCCCCGATCAGGAAGCAAGCCGTTATCGCGAGATTGCGCCGAATCGGACGGGCGAGAACGATTTTTCGCGGTATCGAGTCCAGATCTTCGAAGCCTTCGTGCTCTTGAGGCGGAAGTTTGGAAAGCAGGGCTAAATACGCCACGTACAGAGCGATTAGCACTCCGGCATCATAGATTTCGAGTTTGCCTTTCCAGCCGATGAAAAAGGCGTAGAGCATTGGGAACACCAACCCGACCACTTCGACGCTGTGATGCCGGTCGAGCTGGATCGAACGCATGCGGGTTCCCGTAGCCCGGCGATGGACAACGGCGGCAGTGAGGTAAATGAGGGGCCAGGCAAGTCCTGTGAGCAGCCGCAGAGCACCCGTCAAGTTCGCCATTAGAAGCTGCTGCTGGCCCTTCCAGGCGAGGACAGCCTCTACCGCGAATTCCGGCAGCGTCTGCATCCAGGCAAGCATGGCCAGCGCAAAGCCTTGTGCGACGAAAAACTGCGCCGACTCAGCGCCCCAGGTGATCATGACGGACGCAATCAGGATGCACGGGGTGGTCCAAAGAACCGCCCAGGGGCTCGTCTGAGTAAGAGCGGCGGAGGAGGCGAAGAACAGAATTAGAGCGCCGGCTCTAAGCAAAAGTAAGCCGGGCATTCACTTCTCCTGGCGCCAGAGCGAGTACAGAATGCCTTTCGAATGAGGCAGATTTTGCGGGAAAGTCGATGCGGTAGTGTCCGCCGCGGCTCTCCTCGCGCGCGAGCGCTGCCGTGGCTATGAGGGCAGCAACTCGATGGATGTTCCGAAGTTCGTAGTCAGCGCGCGTCGGGTTTTCGATCACTTTCAGCTCGCGAGCTTCGATTCTCTGAAGAGCGGCTTTCAGTTCAGGACCGTTTCGCAGGATTCCACAGGAGTTCCAGGCGATAGCTCGTAATTCACGTTCGGTAATCACAGGGAATAGC
>JAFAUR010000291.1 GCA_019243205.1 Acidobacteriaceae bacterium
TACAGCGAAGAGGTGGACTTCGGAGCGTGCAGGGCCGCAAGCGATTGGAACAGATTCCACTCGGCCCTTGGGGAACGCGACGACGAAGTGATTTGCTTGTTCTGCTAGACCACATGAACGAGCGCGTGAACGAACTCACGGCAGCCGTGCAGCAGGAGGCGGAGAAGCGGCCGGAAGCTCAACTCCTCATGACTCACCCTGGCGTTGGACCCGTAACGGCGCTGGCGTTTGTGCTCATCATCGGGTACCCGGAACGCTTTCAATGTGGAAAGCAAATCGGAAGCTACGTCGGACTGATCCCAAGCGAAGCCTCCAGTGGCGTTCATCGACGGTTGGGGCACATCAGCAAGCAGGGCAATGTTCTTCTCCGTTCTCTTCTCGTGGAAGCAGCACAAGCTGCCGCACGCTTTGACCCGGAATGGCACAAGGAATTCTCACACCTGGCGATGCGTCGTGAGAGGAAGATCGCCAAAGTAGCGATGGCACGGAAACTCGCTGTGAGTCTGTATTGGATGTGGCGCCGGCAACGCAGTTCCCAGATGGCGTCCAAAGTCGGTTCGTACGCGGGATAGCTCGAGACGGCCAATGGTGTGCAGTCAATCACCGAAATACTGATTGAGAGTCCCGCTCCCTGTATGGGGAGTTCGAAAAAGTAATCATGGTCGATGTTTGACCGGAGAGATGGCTGGGTCGAACTGAGTTCCACCCGAAAAGATTAGTCGACGAGCCTTCGTATTCGTATGGCAGATTGTTTGCAGCTTTTGAAGGATGTCCAGCGTGCACTCTCACCAAGTGCGCACAGGAGAAGGCTGCGCCAAAAATGCTTGACAAGCGTAGTGGTTGTTAGAGATTGGCCGTTACACGCGATCTAAGTGACAGTTGCGCTCAGTTTCCGAATTCCCGTCGTCTGGGAACAAGTCGACGGATCACATTCGCGGAAAAGCCGACGATACGTCTGACAGATCGGCCGTTGTAAGAGGAGTGTTCCTTCCAAACACCGCCTCACTACTCCTCGTTAGCGGCGCATCTACCCCGTTCGCAGCGCTGTAAGCGGGTCGACTTGTGAGGCCCGCCTTGCCGGCAGATAGGCTGCAAAGGCAGCGATACCGGCCATGAGGAGACTGGCCATGACGATCGTGAGCGGGTCATTTGCTCTCAACCCGAATAATTCGCTTTGGATGAGATGAGACGAGGCCGTTGTTGCCGGCACACCGATACTGATACCGACGGCAACCAGCAGCAATGATTCGCGCAGGACCATGCGGGCGATTTGTCCGCGCGTGGCGCCCACTGCAATGCGAATTCCGATCTCGCCGGTCCTGCGATTGGTCGCGTAGGTGATGAGGCCATACAAACCGACGGAAGCCAGAAGCAAAGCCAAGAGGCCAAACACAGCGGAAAGCGAAGCGATCAAACGCTCCTCAATAAGCGAATCATCTACCTGCTGGTCCATTGTTTTGACGTCGAAGACCGGTAGGCGGCTCTCGGTTGTCTTGATGATGCGCTCGATGGCAGCCGCCAGGCTGAGAGGATTGGTTGCGGTGCGGACCTCAAACGTAATAAGTCCCTCGTCAGGGAACTGGAACAACGGTAGATAGATCATTGGTACTGGCGGCTCGCGAAGGTCGCGATTCTTTGTGTCTTTGACTATCCCTACAATTTCCTTCCAACTTGCGTCTTCGTTCCAGTCGGGCACGGTCAAATGTTTTCCAATCGGGTTGGTGTCGGGGAAAGAGCGGCGTACCATGGCTTCATTGATAATTGCCACTTTCGGGGCGCCGACCCGGTCTGCGGTACTGAAATCCCTGCCCGCCACTACAGGTGTTTCCAAGGTTTTGAAATAAGCGGGTCCAACTTCGTCTATGCCGGTGGGCTTGCCTGCTTCACCAGACGATGAGCTGACCTCCTTGAGCTTCGGCATGATCGTGCCTTGCATGTGCAGAGGGCCGTAGAAGGAGAACGTTGCCCGCCGCACGCCGGGAACTGCACCGATTTCGTCGAGCAAGCGTTTGTAAAGACGAGCAGATTGATCGAAGTTGTAGCCGATTACGCCAGGATTGACTGTAAATAGAAGGATTCGCTCTTTATCGAACCCTGGATAGAAATTCTCGAGGTTCTCGAGCGTTCGGACAAGCAGTCCTGCCCCGGTTAGTAGCACCAGAGACAGAGCCACCTGCGAAACGATAAGCATTTTCCCGAGCCTCGAACGGCTGCCGCCGACACCAACCGTTCGGGTGGTCTCCGCGAGCGCCGATGAATCGACGCGCGTGCCGCGCCATGCCGGCAGGAAACCAAAAAGGAGTGATGTAAAGACCGAGACCAGCAGCGTAAAGCCCAGGACGGTTGGATCGGGTCGAACGCTCAAAACGAACGTCGGATTGGAATGTGACATCAGCCGCAGCAGAGATCTATCGCCTAAAAACGCGAGTAGCAAACCGAGAATGCCTCCGCCGAGAGCAAGTAAAAGACTCTCAATAGTGAATTGGCGAATCAGACGCCAACGGCCGGCTCCCACGGTAAGTCGCACGGCAATTTCCTTTTGACGAGCGTTGGCGCGCGCAAGCAGCAGATTGGCCACGTTACCGCAAGTAACCAGAAGCAGAAGGAAAACACCGGCCATAAGAATCCAAAGCGGTCTGGAAAATTGCTGGCGCAGCGCTGCGAGCCCCTGTCCCGCGGCATCCAGTTGAAGCTTGCTGGAGAGAATGGAAGCGCGGAAGGCAGGCGAATCGAGGGGCAAGCCGCTCATCGCAGCCGCGGCTTCGCGCATGCTCGCGCGAAAGATCGGCTGCAGATCCGCCAAACTCTCTTTGGAAGATACGCCGGGCTTCAGCCGACCCATGATGCTCAGCCAGGTGCGAAACGGCGCAGCCAAGATGTCGTTACGCGTGCCGGTATCCGCAAATGCAGGATTGACTTGCGCCTTCATCGTGATCGGGATGGAGATATCAATCTTCTGGCCAGGCTGTAGGCCGAAAAATTCAGGCGGAGTGATACCGATAATGGTGAACGGAACGTTGTCCAGAACGATCTTTTTCCCAACTGTCGCCGGATCGAGTGCGAAGCGGCTTCGCCAGTAGGCGTAGCTGATGACGGCGACAGCACTTTGCCCTGCCACTATTTCGTCAGCGGGTATGATCAAGCGGCCGGCCAGCGGCTTAATTCCGAGCACGCCGAAATAATTGCCGGAAACGAACTGGCCTTTTGCAAGCCCACTCCGCCCATCCACCTCAACATCGGGGTCATCGTAGAACGTCGCGAACGCAACCACGCCGGAGAAGGTGCGGTTGCGATCTCGAAAATCTTTATATGACGGATAGGAGAACTCCTCGACACCTCCATACAGCGATGTTATGGTCTTGAGCTGGACGAGGCGTTCGGGATCTCGCACCGGAAGCATTTTGAGAAGGACGGCGTCCATAAAGCTGAAGATTGCAGTGTTGGCTCCGATGCCTAGCGCAAGAGAGACAATCACGACGACGGTGAAGGCTGGGCTTTGGGACAGCGTTCGCGCAGCATAGCGGACGTCTTGCCACACAGTTTCCAAAAAGCGGATGCTATTCATGTGATAGATCTCCTCGCCAATGAGCGTGGAATTGCCCAGTTTGCGGCGGGCTGCCTGCCGTGCGTCGTCGGGAGACATGCCGCGCGCTAAATTTTCTTCGGCCTCGATTTCGAGATACGATTCCAGCTCGCGGGCACGCTCCTTTTCCCAGCGCGCACGGAGGAAGAAGCGTCTCGCGCTCACATCACGCCTCTTCTTTGGCCGGCCGTAAGACCCGATTCACTGCGCCTACGAGACGGTCCCACCGGTTTGTGTGTTCAGCGAGCTGTTTGCGGCCCGCTACGGTCAAACGGTAATAGCGAGCCTTTCGATTGTTCTCCGAGGTTCCCCAAAAGGAGGCTATCCAGCGCCGGTCTTCGAGCCGGTGCAGCGCCGGGTAAAGCGAGCCGTGCTCGACCTGTAGGACTTCTTCCGAGCGTTGCTGGATTATGTGCGCAATCGTGTGGCCGTGCGCTGGACCCATAATCAACGTTTGCAAAATAAGCAGGTCCAGGGTGCCCTGCAGCATTTCGCCCTCGAGGGGGTGTCCTTTTAGAGCCGGCATGGTGAATGCTCCCAGTATCCCATAGATCATCTGCCTAAGTTTATGACCGCAATGTATTTGTTTACGCTACCTTCTTCGAGCACCACGGTAATTCCCAAGGCGCGGCCCTATAGATGTTCTTCCTAAGAATAGGGTTTTGATTCGATTTCAAGGGCCTTGGCGGTTTCGAGATTATGCCGTGATCGCGGTCTTAGTGTATACGGATTGTTTTCCACGCCGCCGGCCATCCGGACAAAACTCCGGCACCGTCAACACGCCAGTAGTCCGGCAGCGTAGAGGAATATCAGGTGGACTGGTGTGCGCGAGGGAGACCCTTTGCCGAGGACTCGGCTCCAGGTGGTTCACGAAACGGTTCGACCGAGATGCGCTCGTAACGCACTTCCAGCACGGTAAGGTACTCTGTGCCGCCCGGAGCTTGGAGAACTACGCGGTCGCCCGCTGCCGACTTTAGCAACGCGCGCCCCAGAGGCGACACCCAACTGATGTGGTTGCGGTTGAGATCGACCTCGTCGGTGCCTACGATGCTCACCACTCGCTCCGCTCCCGCAGCATTGGCATAGTGCACGGTCGCTCCAAAGAATGCTCTCGTCGCCGACTGCCCCGTTCTCGGAGTTTCCGGGTCAACTACTTCCGCGGATTCGATTCGCTTCGTGAGAAAGCGAATCCGCGCATCGATCTGCCGCAGCCGCCGCTTGCCGCAGTGATAATCGGCGTTTTCACTGCGATCGCCATTGCTCGCAGCCCACGCCGCCACCTCCGTCACGGCCGGGCGTTCCCTGGTGATCAGAAACCGGTGCTCATCTTTGAGGCGTTGCAGGCCGCTCGGGGTTATGTAGTTCTTGCTTTGCGCCGCAGGTTCGTCAGTTTCCGGTTTTCTCGTATACCCTTTTCGCATATCTTAGTCTCTCCAGCGCGCTTATTGATCCGAACCATCATTCGAAAAATGCCGGCGAGGCATACGGAGCGCGGAATACTCGCGCAGAGTCCAGAAGGATCATCCAATCCCGCTTGGCCGGTGTGTGTCGTGCAACCAACGAACCGCGATCGGCGAATTATCGTCCAGATGTACACTACCGAAGATGCCATCCGAAAGCGAAGCCACACTCCTTGATCTGCTTCTCGACTCTTGGGACCGTAACAATCGCATCCTCGTTAACCTATTACGCGCGCTGCCTCCAGG
>JAFAUR010000322.1 GCA_019243205.1 Acidobacteriaceae bacterium
TGCAGCAAACATTGGAGGAAGAGAAGGCTGCCGACCAGAAGCTGACCAACATTGCTGAATCGTCTGTAAACACACAAGCGGCTGCGCGGGCGGGCGCGACCGCACGCTGATTCGTCATCACGAGGGAGGGAACGCGCTCTAAGGGCGCGTTGCCTCCGTCATCGAAAGTTCTCGACAACCATCAGATTCGTATCGGACAGTCCCGGCTCCGCAAAGAAAGTCCAGCGTTCGTTTGGCGAGACATCCGCCTCCAGATGAGCCGAAGGCGGAAAGTGGCGCAACCTTGCGAACGCGGCCGGTGGCGAATTGCAGGTATTCCAGCTTCGGTTGTTGAAAGCCTGCGATGAAGTACATGCCGCCCGGGAACATGGTGAAGAATCGTCGTCGGACAGAAGGCAGAACTTCACTCGCTGGACCACCAGCTACGGGCATGCGGAACAGAGTTGCGGAATCTTCGCTGCCGCGGATGAGGAACAAAACATTTTCCGTCGGCAGACTCGGTACCTAGCCCGCCTCCATCGCGGGTGACCTGAGTTTCTGAGCCGCCGGCTGCGCGTACTTTCCACACTTTGGGGCGGCGTGTTCGCCAGGATGTGAAGTTTCCAAACGTGGTCGACTAGACCGCGTTCGTACCGTCCGCGTCGCAAACCCAGATTTCGCGGCTGACGGAAAGTGCGAAGCGTGGCTTGCCTGGACTGCCATCCGCGGGTCCATTTCTATGGATTGTGAAGTCGGAGCAGCGAGATAGATGGCGTTCGGTCCTCGAGTCAGGTCGGAATAACGGACGCGGCCTTAGAGTAAAGCTGCAAAGTACGAGCAAAACGGTGGTATCGAATGAGAGCGCATGGGGCCTTCTTTCTGGTTCCAGCAGAGCACTTGGATCGATGCGCACTCAAAGCAAGCAGGTTGTATCACCAATACTTCACTTCGATTGCGGCGTTTGTCGTATCACAGAATAAGCCGACCACGACCAGCACGGCAAGAACCTCCTCATTACTGCTAATCTTCAGCACTCCTGAAATTGTAGATAACGCCCCGAGTTCATTCTGCGTAAGTTTGATTCCGCTATCGAAAAAGTCGGAGGGGTATTTGATCGCGTATGCACCGTTCCATATCGCCGTTCCCACGCCATGGAAAGGCATAACCAAAGCCGAAGTCTGGTTACCCTTGCCTGATTCGAAGCCACAATGTACAGACCAGAGCGTGGGAAACCATTCGTAAATCCAAAGGAGCAGATAATCGCGCATCTTGCCGCCCGAGTATCCAATAGGAATGGCTGCGCCCTGCCCGATCGCGAGCAGGACACCCGAGACATAATTAAGAAAACCTGGGCTGTTATTGCCCAATCCGTTCGATACAGCATCCACGAAAGCGTAGACGAACGAGTTGAAACAGAGAATCATGCTTTGGACGATCGGGAAAACAGGACCTATATGAATCTGTTTATGCACCGTTGCACTTGAGAAGGGCGCGCTTCCCGCTATGGCTTTGTAAACGACGGTGACCGGAACCGCCACGATCAGGCAAAAGAGATCAAGTATTGTGAGTGGATCGCCCGTAATGAGTTGGTACAGCCAGGAAACGATCGGAATGTCGATTGAAGTGTTCAGCGCGTCCTGCACCGCATCGGCTACGTCTGTCAGCAACGTGAAAAACGCATCGGCTGCAGCTTTCCCTAGCTGCACGAGATTGTCCGCAAGATTCCGAATGGCGCTGAGCAAAGTAGCCAGTTGCGTGCTTCGGATGGAAGCCGGATCGGAAATGAGCTTGACGGCTTCGTTCACCGCGTTGGTGATCAACTGAATGAAATCCTCTGAAATTGCTATTGCCGCCTGACCCACCGTTTCGAGAAATTTAAGCAGCGCAGCTTCGAAGTCTTGTTGGGTGGCAAGTCCGGCTTTCGCCATCCCCATTGAAGGGGTTCCCACGGTAACCGAGCCGTTCGTACCCAACATGGCCGTCATGGCTCTGTGAAATAGCCAATTCCCTTGTACGTTGTAATTGTCTGCTCCAACGGAATACGGTTGAGTTGGGTCGCTGTAGTTCTGAACCGTCCCACCTAGAGTGGTCCCGCTGATCTGATCGATCAAACTGTTCAAATCGCCATCGATCTCGGTGCGCAGGTCATCGAAGAAGCTGTCGGTTTCAGCCTCAACCTGCCTAATCAATCCCGGCAGTTGGCTGAACGCGTTGTTAATCAACCCTTTTATATGGCTGTGAGTCGCAAGTATATCCTCCCAGGCGAAAAGCCAGCTCAGGGCCTCTATGATCAGCTCTATCGCATTTTCCACATTCTGAAGAACACTTTTCAGAATTCCCAACACGACATGTGCCGCATCTTCAACGGTGTGAACAGTAAACTGGTACGTCTCTTTCAGACTCTGAATGGTCGCCTGGATCTCTCCTTCGGCATCGCTCCAGGCCGTGTGCAGAGCCTGCTCTGCTCCGTTGACAACGTTACTTACGAAATCCGTGATATCGCCGAAACTGAATTCCGGAGCGCCCGGGCGAAGCTTCTCGCGAGCGGCCGACGAAGCTTGCCGTACTTTCTCGGCGCTTGATTGCGGCGTAAATACGGCGCTCGAATCGTTCAATTCTAATGTCCAGTTGGGGATCGCTCCGGGGTACGCGGGACGCGTGACATCGGGTGATGCTACCGAATAGGAAACGCCGACCATGCTCTCCGGAAACGCAAGATACTTGGTGGAGTTAGCGCCCGGTACGGTAGCTGAACGGCTGGGAGGTTTCAAGGCAATGGTGTTGTTGATCGCGCTCGCGAGCGCATCGGAATTTGCTCGCCCCTGCGTGCCTTCACCTCCCTGAAAGCCCTGTGGAAGCAGGATCGGGCCAGGTTGCGCGGGGTTTGCCTGGTTGTAACTTGTCGCAGACTGAAGATCGCTACCTGAGATGCTTTGCAGTTTGGCGTGCAAACGCTGATCAGCGTAAATGACAATCCGTTCTGCTGGATCCATAAAGCTCGCCCATAACAACAAGGCAGGGGTGGACAGACCGCAGGCAACACCCGCCTGGATATTTGTATTGGCTTGGACGCTTACAACGACTTTGCCTGCTGAGTCGCTCTGAAAACATGCCGGAGTATTCGGCCCGAGTTGGAACGACTGATTATCAGTCATCAATGTAACTGGTGATGTCGACCATATCTTCACGCTTTCGTTCGGACGGATATTGTTCTGTGAATCGAAGAGCGTGACATGGCTTTGATACGCCGGTATCTGCTGCGGCTGAGCCGGATTGATCATGTCGACCATCAGTTGCGATTGGCTGTTGAACTGATGAATGACGGATGCAAAGTCGACCGAATGCAGAGCGCTTTCCGTAGCGACATACACGGTCCCGCTCGAAACGCCGGCAACGCTGACGATGGAGTCGCCAGCTTCAAATGCCATCACATTGCCAGCAGGATCGGTTATCTCAAAACCGTAGACGTTTCGGTCGCCGCTTCCGTAATAAACAATTCCGTCGCTGAGAATTAGCGGGGTGGTGATCTGCCCGCCCGGTTGAAACTGGCCGGACGTCCCTCCGCTCTTAGCATCCAGCTGATAGATGATCCCGCTATAGGTCGGAGCGAAAGCAGTTCCGTTGCCGGGATCCACCAAAATAGGTTGCGTTAACTGAGAATTCAGATTGGCTGAGGAAACATACTTTCCCGAAGGGATATCGACGATAGCGACGGTGTTGCCGGGCGTCCCAACATATACATTCCCCAGGGCCGCAACTGGTGGCGTGCAAAAGCCGCCTAGATCGCTCAGTTCCCACGCTTGCGTCCATTGCGCCGTGCTACTCATATTCGGACGAAGTGCGATCAGGCCGTTATTGGTGTTCGCAATGAAAAGCCCGTTACTCTGGTCATAAACGAGCGCCACTCCGAAAGTAGTTCCACCGCTCAGGGTGAAGACGGTCTGAGGCGGTGGAGGGGCGCCCCTTGTCCCGCTCAGAGGAATGAGATACAGATTCTGCGCATCCATCATGTAAAGGACCAGTTGCTGTCCCGCGCCTTGCACATAACCCAAGCCCAGTTGTGGGGTGGTCAGTGGTGCTCCGCTATTCACTGTGACCGGTTGCGGCCACATGGTCGCGCCAGTCACAGGGCTAACGCAATAAAGGACTCCCTCATCGCTCGCGATGTAAATCACTCCACGCACCCAAACGGGTGACTGCAATGGCTGTACCGGGATTGAAGAATTCGTCCAGTTCGTTTGACCGCCTTGGTAGTCAACCGCCTGCAACTGCAGATTCTGGTTCACAAAGTAGATCGAGCCTTGGCCAAATACAGGGGTCATGCCCGGCATTGGGCTGATCGCAGTGCGCCAGTTCTCGCTGGCAGCAGGTAGAAGCTCGGGTTTCAGCATATTTTGAGTCCTTTATACTGGCGTACGGAAGTTAGCTGCTTAGGTTACTAAAGCGATGACGGTAGAAGCCGAAATCCAAGAGGTAGCAAGTACTGGTACGGCTCGGCCTTCCTGCACTGTACCTGGTTTCAATCCAATCCTTATTCAGGAATAGAGGTGGATTTTTCATGGCATATATCGGCAGTGGAACTGGTGTTGTTACGCTGGAGGTTCAGAATCAGCCCGCGCGAAATCTACAGTACACGCTGAGGGTAGGCGAGATGGGCACTTCGCTGAGTCTTCTGTTCATTCCGAATCCAGGGGACAGCAGTACGCCGGTAGTCCAGGTCGCAATTGACGATTACCAACCCGGCACAAACCAATACACATCCGATCAGATTGGTAAGGGCATCGCGGTTCTTGTCTGCGCCGCCTTTGACTATCCTCACGGGCCGGAATACTTCTCCGGTGTGGGGTCCAGCGGGAAAGTCGAGCTAAGCTGGACGATTTCTGGAAATGAGCGAATTTATACAGGTTACTTTTGGGCGTACAATATGCTTGGCGGCGGTCCGCCTATGTCATTGAAGTTTGCGAAATTTTCATTTGCGACAAGCGATACTTCGTCACTGGCTACTGCCGTTTAACGAAAGTCTGGTACCAGCATTAAATCCATGCCGTCTGCGTCCAGTTGCGTGATAGATCGATCCCTCATCGCGGCTGACTGCTAGCCGAAGCACATTGCGCCGGCACCGATCTGCCAGACTGTGGTCACATCGCGTGAAGCAATGGCAACCAGCAGCGTGCACGGAACTCCCGGATCGCGAGCTCGCGCCTATCGCCTCGTCACCGAGCATCTGCTGTATGTTGACGAGCGTGTCGTGTGCGAGGCCCGGCTGCAAGATCCTGTCGCATGCAGCCCCAAAACTCCGCCATATCAGGTGGCACGTCAGACGAGATGCGATATCCGCACATGAGGCCGAACCAGCGCCGTCACAGACGACCCCCACCAGTCCAGACAGAGGTTCAAGGTACGCGACCGCATGCATGTCCAGGCTATTTGACGAGATGCTGAACAGCGTTGACTCTGGCCTTCTCTTCATTGCCGTTTGGGCGGGCGAGTCCCGCGAGGCGGCCGGATTTCGATCAATCGCGAATTGGCGACTGTCTCCTAAGGCGTCCCCGCAGCTTTCGTACGGCGCTGTTGATGGCGTCATCGAAATCGCCCGCCGAACTGGAAAGCCGTTTGCTCCTGCCCGATTCCCGGCATAGTCACTGCCCAGTGACTCTGGAATCATAATCTTTCCCGGGCGGTTCGACAAGTCACTCCCTGCCGTTCGAGGCGAGCAGGGGTTCGGGCGCGGGGATCGGGTCGGTGGGCTGGAATCGCCTTAAGCCTGCGCGGATACGTTCTGTCTCTTCCGGTTGGAAGGCGAGGAGGCCGGCTGAAGCGAGCCGCCAACTGGCCGGCGTCCAGCGCGCTGTCATCAGACCGCCGATTGAGTGTTCAGAAGAACCGAGGAGCGCGTGCGCGATCTCGTGAGCCATGGTGTAACCGAGCATGACGTATGTTCCTATGTTCATGCGCAGACTCAAGGGTTCCATCCGGTCATAGAAAATTAGGACATGGGCTCCGGTGCGGGCAAATGGCAGCGCAAACCCTAAGGCGCCTGGGAAAGCGGTCGCGGGTGTTTGACGGATGAGCCGCACTACGAGATAACGACGGTTGTCGGGCCGACTGGATGCGGCGGCCGACTGGTCGGTTCCTCGATCCTCTGGCGGTTCGGCCAAAGGCTGATCCCAGAGGATCCGCACCCCGGCTGGGCGAAACAGCCGGCTAGCTTCGTTCATGGCCGAACGAAGCACCGCATCCGGCGCGTTCGCTAGATCGTACACGCGAATAGAAAGCGGCTGCGCGGCGGTTTCGCCATCGCTTTTACCGAATCGTGCACATGCCACAAGCGGAAGTGCGCCTGCCAGAATCGCCGCGCCTAGTGAGCTGTTCATTCCGTCCACCCCGTGATCACGAACAGCCTCGGCGAGATCAGGCGCGGTCTCCAGGGGACGGGGATTGGTTAACACTGCTTTGCTCCTGTCGGCGTAAATCTTTGGGTCTGAACGGGATCTTTCGCTGTCTGTCTTGGCTCCTGGCGGCTTTCGGGGCAATTTGCCGGAGTCAGGACAGGAGCCTGACTTGTCGAACTGCGAAGGAAGGATTATGATTCCA
>JAFAUR010000333.1 GCA_019243205.1 Acidobacteriaceae bacterium
CGGAAGCCGTGGAAATGGCCGCGTCAATTTGAACGCACTCAGCCTGACCTGGCGCGGCAAAGATTATTACGCAAAAGGCGCTCCCGAGAATGCTTTGATTTCCGGAGCGGATCTCTCGGCCTTGCAAACGCTCGTCAGCGCCGACGATTTCGCAGAGAAGCTCGCCTAAATGCAGCCGGCGGTTTTGATTCGCTTGCGGCCCACCGGACCTTGGCGATTTGGGCCCGGGGACGGCGGCGACACCCGGCTGGATTTCACGTTTCGGAGTGACCGGCTCTATTCGGCCGTGACGCTAGCGATGCGAAACCTTGGGTTTTTGGAGGAGTGGCTCGATGCAACGGCTCGCCGGCCGGAGCCGGCTGTCACCTTCAGCTCGCTGTTCCCGTTTCAGACTGATGTCTTGTTCGCGCCGCCACCAGCCTCACTCTGGCCTCCGGCCGCTTCGCTGGTTGTCTCGCCGAGTCCTGTTTTTCTTTCGAAGCTCCGCTGGAGCGCGGCACGCTTCGTGCCGCTCAGTGTTGTCGAAACAATTCTCACAGGCCAATCGCTATTAGCTGACCAGTGGATCCCTGATCCTGAGAGCGGCTGTCTGCTGCGCCGGGACCGGCCCAGTTCGAGTCCGTTCCGTGCGCAAACCCGCAGTGGAGCCGCGGTCGACCGGCTGGGCAATGGAGCCGCCGAAATAAACTCCCGGGCTTGCGTGGAATTCGAATCCGGCTCTGGGTTATGGACCCTGGCGCGCTACGCCGACGCACAATCCGAGTCGGAATGGAATTCACGTGTAGAAGCAGCGTTCCGGCTGCTTGCCGATTCCGGTTTCGGAGCGAGGCGTACAAGCGGATGGGGACAGGCCGAAACGCCTGAGTTTCAGCGCGGAGAATGGCCAAAGCTGCTTTTTCCGAAGCTATCCCGGCGCGCGATAAATGGCTCGGGCTCGGACGAAAACGCGTCGGAACCCTCTCTGTACTGGTTGCTTGCTCTCTTCGTTCCCGCTTCTACCGACGGAATCGATTGGAGTTCCGGCGATTATCGCCTGGTTCGCCGCGGCGGTTTTGTCGAGAACGGCGCCGCTTCGGGAGCAGCAAAGAAAGCTCTTAATATGATCGCCGAGGGCTCGGTTATCGCCTGCGCAAAGGAACCGGTTGGAACTGCGGTCGATGTCGCGCCGGACGGCTTCCCGCATCCCGCATATCGCGCGGGCTTTGCGTTCGCTCTGAAACTGCCCACGCCCGGACCTGAAGCGCCTGATATTGTTGAGGCGCCTCCGGGAGAACAGTTGGGTGGTCCTGGAGAAGAGTTGCCCCCTTGCGCGCCGGAATCTTCGATCGGGCAGCCACCGTCGGAAGCTGAAACCGAACATCCTGCTGAGACCCCGGAAATCGAAACGCCGACAGAACCGCCCAATCCGCCCGAAGAAGCGCACGCTGCGTCTGCGCAGGCGGAAGCTGATACCCAGGAGACGGCATCTGAGCCCGCACCAGCCGAACAACCGGAGAAAGGAGAGGAGGCGCCCTCAGATGAACTATAGGCTCACCGCCCTTACTCCGCTCTTGGTCGGCGATGGCCGCGCGCTTTCGCCGGTTGACTACATGGTCTGGAAAGATCAGGTCAACGTTCTCGATCAGGCCAGAATTTTCAAACTGCTCGCTCGGGGCCCGCGGCTCGAAGGGTATCTTTCCCAACTACGGAAAGCCACCAAGCTGGATTTCGCATCTTGGGGAGGATTCGCCCAAAACTTTTCCCAGCGCCGCATCCCGTTCGAGGACCCGAGCTCCACGAGCATCTGGAACGGAGCCCCGAGCGAATCGCTATTCATTCCGACATTCGCTTCCTCGTATCGCGGGCCCTACCTGCCCGCTTCGGCGCTTAAGGGAGCGCTGCGAACGGCTTTCATTTTTTCACGCTGGAATGCCGGCACGATAGACCGCCTCGCGGCTTCGCGCGAGGGAGACCGGCTTTCACGCCGCGCCTCGGAAGCGGCCGAATCGAATGCGGGCGCTTCTCAGACAAAGCTGATAGCAGCCGGAGATAGTGAACCGGTTTCGGCTTCTTCGTTTCGTATCTATGTAACCCGAGTTGCCTCTCTCGATACACGCGGCGGTCCCAAACCCCAGCTTGCCTGGAAAGTGACCGGGCGCGGGAGCGTTCCACCTCAGCGGGTGAGCGACGCCACGCCGCTTTTCGCCGAAATGGCCCAGCCGGGAACGTTCTTTACGGGCGAATGGTACGCGCGCGACTTCCTGAGAAACCCGGAATTTTCCCGAGCTCTCGGCTGGCGCTCTATCCCGGATTTAGATTCCTTCATCACCGCGGCCAACGAATACGCCGCCGCTCAGCTTCAAATGCATGTCCGTTTTGCCGAAACGACAGGTCTTGGCGGAGTACAGCAGACGGTGCAGCAGTTGAACGAACGACTAAGTGAAGCTCGCAACACTCCCCGGACCTGCCTTTTATGCCTGGGATGGGGTACCGGATTCACGGCCAAAGCCGCATTCCTCGATACAAATCTGGAATCCTACCGGAGCATTCTTCGCGGCGTACCCGGAGTCGGGCGCGCCCTGCGAGACGGGCTCCCGTTTCCGAAGACCCGCCGGATCGTGTTTTCGGGCGGACAGCCCGCATCCTTACCCGGGTGGGTCGGTCTCCAGTTCGGAATGTGACGCTATTTTCATCAAAATAGGCGATCAGTCAGCAAAGTATTCTCGTCATACAGCCGATGCACCAGTTAGATAAACTGGTTGGGTCGCGTGTCCGTAACTTAACAAGAGGATTGTGATTTCGTTGCCACTAGTAGTTGAGTCGGACTCCCATGCATAGCGCGATCTATAACGCGTATTTCGGATTCAGAGAAAATCCGTTCAATATCAGCCCCGATCCCGAATTCCTGTATCGGAGCCCTCAGCACGAGGAAGCTCTCGCGAACCTGATTTATGGCGTACGTAGCCGGAAGGGGTTCATTGTTCTTACAGGTGAGGTGGGCACCGGCAAGACCACTATGCTGGAATGCCTCCGCGATTACCTGGACAGCCAGAGAATCGAGTTTGCGTTCATCTTCAACTCGCGACTCACGCCCGACCAGTTTTTCGAGATGGTGGCGCACGATTTCGATCTTCACTGCGACCGAAAGTCGAAAACGGAAGTTCTGATCACCCTGAATGCGCTGTTGATCGAGCAGATGGAACGCGGACGCACCTGCGTATTGATCGTAGATGAAGCTCACAATCTCGAATGGGAAGTGCTGGAGGAGGTCCGGCTGCTCGGCAATCTCGAGAACCGGCAAGGCAAGTTACTCCAAATTATCCTTTCGGGACAGCCAGAACTGGATCGCAAGCTGGACGCGACAAATCTCCGGCAATTAAAGCAGCGAGTTGTGCTCCGCTGCTCCTTAAATCCGCTTACCGCGGACGAATCGGCCGCCTATATCGAAACCCGTCTGGCTCGTGCCGGCATGACACACCAGAGCGTTTTCCCTCCGGATGTCCTCGCCGAAGTGCATGTGCGCTCGCGCGGTATACCGCGTCTCATCAATCTGCTGTGTGACAACCTCCTGATCACCTGCTTCGCCATGGAGCAGCGGGTTGCCACGATAGAAATGCTGGATGAGGTGTGCCAGGATCTCCGTCTGGAATGGCCGGGCAGTGTGCGCGATCGCCGCCGATCCCGGTTCGGTGTCGCAGATGACCGCTATCCCGACAAGCCCGTATCGGCAGTCGGCGACTAAAACCACAAAGTTAATGGGCGGCCTCGAATAACCCGGCTGCGCCTTGCCCTCCTCCGACACACATCGTCACCACACCGAAGCGCGAACCGGAGCTGCGCGCCAATTCGTTGGCCAGCGTGCCTGTCAGACGCGACCCGGTAACGCCGAACGGATGGCCAATCGATATCGATCCGCCGTTCACGTTCAGCTTCTCCATCGGCAAGCCTAGCCGGTCTCGACAGTAAATCACCTGCACGGCGAACGCTTCGTTCAGTTCCCAAAGATCGATGTCTTCGATCGAAAGATTACTTCTGCCCAGCATTTTGGGAACTGCAAAGACCGGTCCGATGCCCATTTCTTCGGGCTCGCAGCCAGCGATCGCAAAACCACGAAAGATCAACTTGTAAGGGATGCCGAGCTGGTCGGCGCGTTCCCGCAGCATCACGAGTGTCGCTGAAGCGCCGTCGGAAAGCTGGGATGAGTTGCCGGCCGTCACCGAACCTGTGCCGCTGGCCGTATCGAAAACCGGCTTCAATGCAAGCAGACCTTCTAGCGTCGTATCCGGACGGTTGCATTCGTCCCGATCGCAGCAAACCTCTTGTGTGCCGATTTTTTCGCCGGTCTTGTCAAGAATGGCCATCGTGGCGCGGAACGGCACAATCTCTTCCGCGAAAAACCCTTCGGCCTGCGCTCGTGCTGTGCGCTGCTGGCTGAGAAGTGAGTACTCGTCCTGTGCTCTCCGGCTGATCCCGTAACGCTTGGCAACAACCTCGGCCGTTTCGCCCATCTGCATCTGCAATCCGGGCGAAAGCTTCAGCAGTTCCGGATGCGGATCGATGCTGCGTGTCACCGCGCTGATACTCTCAATGCCGCCGCCGATGGCAGCGTCTGCGCCTTCATAAAGCACCTCATGCGCGGCCATCGCGATGGCCTGCAACCCCGAGGCACAGAACCGGTTGACCGTTATACCCGGCACGGAAGCGGGCAGCCCTGCAAGAATCGCTACGCGCCGCGCGACATTCATTCCCTGCGGGCCATGCGGCTGTGCGCAACCGAGAATCACGTCTTCGATCTGAGCAGGATCGAGCTGCGGTGTTTTCCTGAGAACATCTTTTATGCAATGCGCGGCCAAGTCCTCGGGACGCGTCATGTTAAACGATCCACGATACGATTTAGCGAGCCCTGTTCGGGAGCTGGCCACGACCACCGCTTCTCTCATGCTTTTATTCTCCTGTTTCGGGCTGCTACAGCACAAACCTTGGAGCGCATTTTATGAGTGATTTAGTAACTCTCACCCGACACGACGATATCGGCCTCATTACGATCAACAACCCGCCTGTGAATGCATTGAGCCCCGGTGTCCCGGAAGGGATCGAGGAGCAGGTGCGCGTGATAGCGGCGGACCCGCGGCTGCACGCGGCGGTGCTGATCGGCGCCGGGCAGACCTTTATCGCGGGTGCCGACATCCGCGAATTCGGGAAGATCGTCTCGGGTGAGAAGCCTCGGTTGAGTCTTCTTCCCTTTCTGCGGACCATCGAAGATTCGCCCAAGCCTGTTGTGGCTGCAATTCACGGTAACGCATTCGGCGGCGGGCTGGAAACGGCGATGGCCGCCCATTATCGCGTAATCGCACCCGATGCCCAGGTTGGCCAACCGGAAGTGAAGCTCGGGCTGATACCGGGCGCAGGCGGGACGCAGCGCTTACCACGTCTCGCGGGTCCAGCTAAAGCCGCCGAGATGTGCGCTTCCGGAGAGCCGATCGGCGCTCGCGATGCACTTGCGGCGGGCATCGTCGATCGCATCATCGAAGGTGATCTCCTCGAAGGCGCC
>JAFAUR010000457.1 GCA_019243205.1 Acidobacteriaceae bacterium
GGTCACGAACGCGGTCAAACCGGAAACCACGCCGCTAGTCCTTTGGGATACGATGCGTGGTCTCATCGGACTTAATGAGCTTGGCAGAGAAGAGATCTCGCGGTTGCTGGGAGAGACCAGTCCCTCCGCTGTCATTTCCCCGGTCGAGGTCCTGACTTCGTTCTACCGGGCAGCAGAAGATACGGTTCTCTTTGTCTCAAATGCTCACCGTTTCTGGACAGATTCCGCAGTGATTCAGGGGATCTGGAATGTGCGCGATGTCTTCAAAGCGCAAGGAGCAATGCTGATTCTGCTGACGATTCCCGGGGTAACCTTGCCGCCCGAACTGGCGCAGGACGTTCTTACGCTTTATGAGCCGCTACCCGGCCCACAGGATCTCGAACGGATTGTGTTCGAGCTGTACCGCTCTGCCGATCTCGGTGCACCTGATATCGAAATGACTAAGAAGGCGGTCGACGCATTGATCGGACTTGCCACTTTTCCTGCGGAGCAGAGCACAGCGATGTGTCTCCACAGAGAGGGTTTGGATGTACGGGCACTGTGGGAAAGAAAGCGCCAGGCCATCGAGGAAATTCCAGGCTTGAGTGTTTGGGGCGGGCAAGAAACGTTCGACAATATCGGCGGCTGCGAAAACGTCAAACGATTTTTGCGCGCCTTGATTGCCGGTGCCGAACCTCCGCGGGTAATTGTCTTCTGCGATGAGATTGAGAAAGCTTTTGCCGGTACGGGAACCGACACTTCGGGGACCAAGACGGAGATGACAGGAACGATCCTCAGCTGGATGGAAGACCGCGAAGCTGATGGGGTGATTTTCATCGGACCTCCGGGTGCGGCGAAATCGGCCATTGCCAAAGGTACAGGGAATACGGCTGGTATTCCAACGATCGCGTTCGATCTCTCCGCAATGCAGAACTCGCTCATCGGCGCATCGGGAGAGCGCCTGCGTGCCGCCCTCGCGGTCATTGAAGCCGTCTCACAAGGACGAAGTCTCTGGATCGCTACCTGCAATGCGATTACGAATCTGCCACCCGAACTTCGCCGCCGCTTCCGCCTGGGCACGTATTTTTTCGATCTCCCCACAGCGGACGAACGTCTGCAGATCTGGGAGATCTACAAAGCAAAGTACAGCGTTTCCGGGGAGTCGCCGGCCGATGATGGTTGGACCGGAGCCGAAATCAAAGAGTGCTGCCGTAAGGCCTATCGTCTTCGCATTCCGCTCACCGAGGCCGCTCAATATACCGTGCCCGTATCGCGATCAAGCGCGGAACAGATCAAAGCTCTGCGGCAGATGGCCAGTGGTAAATTCCTGAGCGCCTCGACTCCTGGAATCTACACCTGGGATGAAAACGCTCCCGCTCCGATCAGCAGCCGCCGTCTTCGGGCGACTGGAGATTGAGTGACAGTGCCCTTTGTGCTCGAGTAGGGCAACGAACCACAATCTTGTCGAACCCCAAAGCCACCGGTTGAATCACGAGACCAACAGAGGAACCAGATGAGGAAATTCAAATGTCGAAATACGATTCCTTTCAGACAACATTAACGGAAGAGGAGCCTTTGATCGCCGCACTTCAGGGTCTCGGTTATCCAGTCGAGATCCATGCCTCTGGAGCGTGCCTGTACGGCTATCACGGCGATGAGCGCCCGGAACGGGCGCAGATCATCATTCGCCGCGAGCATCTCAATTGCGCTTCGAACGACATCGGTTTCGCTCGACAACAGGACGGACGGTTCATTGCGATCGTCAGCGAATACGACCAGAGCATCGGGTTTGGTCAGGTGTGGCTGAACCGAGTACACCAAAGCTACAAAGAACAACGCACGCTCGCCATGGCACGCCGCCAAGGATATGTGCTACGGAGCAGACACGTGATCCAGACGGAAAAAGGCGAACAGGTAAAGCTGATCTTCGGAACACGCTGATTACGTTCAGAGGCAATATGAAACAGATCACTGTCCTGATTGATGAAGAAGGAAATTCGTCTGTCGACCTGACCGGTTTTACCGACGGCAGCTGCGTCAGAGTAATGAAGGATTTTCAGGGAGACGACCGTGTTATCGCCGAGCACAAAAAGCCGGAATACTATCGCCAAAAGCAAGCGAATAATGAGGAACGGCAGCAGCAGCGCCGGTGATTCCTCAATGTTGTTGCATGCATTTCTGGAGTGCAGCGTGGTTAACGGCCCGGGCCGGCGAGCGGTCATTTGGTTTCAGGGCTGCGAGCTGAACTGTAACGGATGCTGGAATCCAAACACGCACGCCCTTCGCGGGACCACGCTCACGATAAATTCCGTTGTCGGTCGCATTCTGAATGCTGCTCGGGCCTTCGCATTGGAAGGAATAACTTTCTCCGGAGGCGAACCGATCCATCAAATCTCGAGCCTCGTTCAGTTGCTTTTCAATCTCAAGAGATCTGCGCCAGCCTTGAGCGCGGGTATGTTCAGCGGTTATACGGCGCGCGAATTGGATGAAGGCCGCTTTCATACGTATCAGGCGCTGAACTTGTACGAGCGTTGCGTCGCATGGACAAACTTACGCGCGATGCTCGATTTTGCGGTGCTCGGTCGTTTTAACAAGCATCAGCTGTCATCGGATCCACTGGTGAGCAGTCGCAACCAGGAACTCCGCCTCTTCTCTGACCGGTACACTCGGGCTGATTTCGAAGCCCAAGCTGTCGAGGTCACGATCGATCCAGACGGCCTGACTCAGATTACCGGCTTCCCCACGCTCGCCACTCTCCGCTAAGCCGGGGGGCCAGTCCGTCAACCATTCACAATCACATTCTAAGGGAGAACACAGTATGGCTGCGCTCGCAAGCCCTCTTTTTACAGTCGAAGATGCCGGTCAGGATTTGGCAAGACGAACCGTTTGCATCAAAGTTCAGCGCACCCGGCTTGGTAATTCCAAGAAAGTAAGCACCTCGCAAGTCCACGTTGACACGGATAAGAGCATGCTTCGAATCTCCAAGCGCCTCTTCGACTGCCGTGAGTTCAAAGCGGTGGCCAATTTCGACGCTGAAATAACTCGCTATCTCGAATCAGTTTGTCTGCCATTTGAGCGGAGCGTACATATCTGCCCGCTCGCTATGCTTACAGCCGTCGATAACCGGTTGAAGCAGTTTTCTGAAGAACGCCCAAAGCTGGTTGAAGCTTTTGTCGATGTCTATCCAGGGCTGTGCGACCAGGCACCCGATCGGTTCCGAGCCCTGCATAACCCACTCGACTTTCTTCCGCTCGATCAGGTTCGGGC
>JAFAUR010000578.1 GCA_019243205.1 Acidobacteriaceae bacterium
CTCGTGCATCTCATCGGCAATGGCGTAATCGAAGAATCCGCCACGCAGATAACGGCCGATAAAGTCGACCGGGCCAGCGCGTCGAATTTTTTTGCCATCCGCCTGCCAGAGCGCACTGAAGAACGTGCGCCGGCTTTTTTCCGGCGCTTCCGGATCGGGCATCACGACTTCAGCATGTTTCGCCTTGTGGAAGTCGGGAGCGCGCAGTTGATCGTCGGACGTGAGAATCGGTTTTCCCGTATCGGGGTTCACCACGCAGCCGCTATATGGTCCCGAGCGCGCAACGCGATACGCATGCCGCCAGAACCATCCCAGCTTGGCCCGCTCACGGGAAACCACGAAGACCGCTGGACCGGGGCAAATCCGGCGCCAACGCTCGCGTGCGGAGCGATGGCCTTTGGCCAGCCGGAGATCGCTGAGCGTCGTTTTCAAACCCTCCCTGCGGACCTGGCCATTACGAAAGCAAACTTCGTTCACTCCCGAGTAGCCATTCGACCCCACACCATTGCGCACGCCGTCGATCAGAAACACGCGCACGCCGGGGACGGTGAGAAAGCACTCGCGAGCCCACTTCAGTACGAGCTGCGGTGGAACCATCGCGATCGCGGTGAAAGGCCGTCCTTCTGCATGGGCGTAAATGCTCGCCAGAGCGATCAGCGTTTTGCCCGTTCCGCATTCCGCGATCGCCATGGCGCTCGACTGTTTTTCCCAGGCCTTGACAATGCCCATAATGGCGAGTTCCTGCCCGGGAAACGGCTGGCGCTTCAGCCGGTTGAGATGCGGAGAAACCGCATCTCCCGGCTGGTGTAACGGTGGGAAGCGAGACACGACCTGTTCCCCGATCTCGTTTGAAAAGGTTTTGAGGTAATCCGAAATCGTGAGAATGTCTTGCACAGAGAATCTCCTGGAGGACCGCGCAGAAACTGCGCACAAAGGGTGGGCTGTGAATCGAAAAGGAACCGGAGTTTATCGGAGCTCGTCTCTGACAAATGCCTGCGGGACACCCCACTCAAGCGACGGCGTATCGGGGATCGACAGAATGCCCCGCTTCACTGCGCCGGCAATGATATCGAGTAACTCCGGTTTGGAGGCCTCGACGAGCACGGGATGACAGCCGAGACCGAGCAAGGGGCGAACGCGATTCTGCCGTGTAAGTTCCGCTTGAATCCAACTGCTCCAGTGAGGGAGGAGAGGAATGCCGAAGCGTACTCCAAGACGGTAAACCAGAAATTCCGGCTCGGCGCTGTAAACGATTGTGCGGTCCGCTTGCGCGTTTGCGCCGGCCTGCGTTTCGAATAGTTCCTGCGAAACTGACACGAGATGCCGGACTGGTTGCCGGCGGCCCGGCACTTGAATCAAGCCGCGGAACGTGTGTGCGCGCTCGCCGAGACTGATGACCATCGGCGACAGATCCGGGCCGGCAATTCGAAAATTGGCCTGGTCCGCGATGGCGGCATGTATCGCAGCAATTTCTTGCTCCCCACCGAAGACCGAGAGCAAATGACACCGGGGCGCCTCTTTCTCACCAAAAACAGGTTCAACAATGAGCCGATCCATCGTGACGGTTAGGTGGGTCGAGGTGGATTTTGAAGAAGCGACTGGCTTGATGTATTCAAGCCGGCCGAGACGTAGGTGCGCATTCTGCATCAGTTTCCTCGGAAAGCTCTGCTGTGCGGCCGTCGGCGTAAATCAACGTGAGGGATTGCGTAAAACGTTCGCGGTCGCGCAGTATCGTGACACCGCGGTCGTCAGTCTCTTCGATGTGATCGACCTTCTTGCTGGTTTGCCAACAGGCCACATGACGAAGCGCGCCCGTCCCAAAAATTCCATTGAGCAGTCCGGAGCAGCTTAAAATTCCCGCGTGACCCTCGTGCAGAGGAGTAAGCGGCCTCCCGGTAACATGCATGGGCGGAGCGAAAACGCTGCGCACGGCTTCCCGGTAGGCGCGCGAAGACGGCAATAGGTCTTCAATCGCATCGAACGGCAGACCATTGTACGTCAGCCGAACAGCAGCAGGTCCCGCCGGAACGGTGTAGATGCGGTCCGGTGTGTCCCGAAGCGGGCTGATCTTTGCATAGCCAGCTGCCGCATACGATAAGAAGCTCCGTTGCGTTTGGAAATCTCTATCTTTTAGGCGCTCGCGTTCATAGCGGCTGCGCCGGATACCGAACAGCACGATTTGCTTGTACTTTTCTGATTCTGGATCAGCCAACCGATACATCGCCACATCGCGAAAGTGCGAAGCGAGGATGGTGCTGCAGGCGTTGACGCGCTGAGCGGGAATCACTAGAATCAGCACACCTTTCGGCATCAACCAGCGGAAACAGTGTTCCAGGAACACGGCTTCACTGCGGCGCGAACGATCGTCGTGCACCTCATCGTCGTACGGTGGATTGAGATAGAGCAGGGAGTACGACTCCACTGGCGAGTGCGCATCAAAGGTGC
>JAFAUR010000820.1 GCA_019243205.1 Acidobacteriaceae bacterium
ACCGGCACTGCTTTTCGGAAATTACGCCCAAAATCAGGAAGTCCGCCCGCTCTGGGCCGAGGTACAGGTGCCGCTGCGTTTTTCGAGCGGCGAGACTTATTTCCTGACGACGGGATCACGGCGGGGAAGGCAGCGTTACTTGAGTGAGGATCTGGAGGATATGCGGCGGTTAGGTTCCGTGATTGTAGAACAGGTCGAGCGCTTCCGGTCGGAAGAGTTGAGGCGGCTCGCCACCCAGGCAGAATTGAGCGAGCTGCAGGCGCAGGTTAACCCGCATTTTCTCTTCAATGCGCTAAACACGCTATACGGCAGCATCGATCGCAATTCATACGAAGCGCGGCGCCTGGTGCTGAACCTCGCTGAGATTTTCCGCTATTTCCTGCAAGGGGACCGAACAGTCATTCCATTATCGGAAGAACTGCGGATTGTGCAAGCCTACCTGGAAATTGAGACGCTACGTTTGGGCGACCGGCTGGAGACGGAAATGGAAATTGACGAATCCATGAGAGCTGCGATGATACCCATTTTGTGCATCGAACCGATCGTCGAGAACGCGGTGAAGCACGGAATTGTTCCGAAACAAGGACGCGGGCGGATCACGTTGCGGGCGAAGGATTTCAGGGGCGATCTGCGCGTTAGCGTGGAGGATACGGGAATTGGATTTCGGGCGAGCAAGGCGCAGCAGTACGGGGCCGGCGCAGGCGTGGGGCTGGAGAATGTGCGGCGGCGTTTGGAGCTTTCTTACGGGCCGAACGCTGCGTTGACGGTTTATTCGGACGATAACGGATCAGTTGTCTCGTTTGTGATTCCCTGTTCCCGGGAGTCGCAGCATTTAGGCGCGAAGGTGACGGCGAGGGTATAGTCCGCTTACAAGCGGAAGTAGACCGCCTGTGTTGCCAACAAAGCCTTGCAGCTTGAAACGTTAGCAGAGTCTACCGATTGAACAGTATGATGTTAAGGCTTGCGTACGCTACGCGCGCTCATTGTCGATGACGAACCGGTGGCCCGAAGGGTGTTGCGCGAGGGGCTAGAAACGGTAGATGGCGTGGAGATCATCGGAGAGGCGGAGAACGGGAAGGCCGCGCTCGCGATTATTTCAGACACGCACCCGGATCTTGTTCTTCTCGATATCCAGATGCCGGTGATGGGTGGGTTTGAACTGCTGGAACGGCTTACCGGTGGACCAATTCCGGTGGTCATCATGGTTACTGCTTACGATCAACATGCCATTCGCGCTTTTGAAGCCGGGGCGCTGGATTACCTGCTGAAACCGGTAAGCCAGCAGCGACTGATGCAAGCCGTGGATCGGGCGAAGCAGATGCATCGCACCCCGTTGAATGTTGCGGAAAATCTGCTCCAACTGCAGGAACTGGCGGGCGTGAAGCGGCCGGAGGAGCCGCGAGTGCGGAAGCTTGTGGGGAAGATCGGCGAAGAGTATTTTCTGCTGAATCCGGAAGAAGTGCTGGCTTTCCAGGTCACGGGCGAACTAGTCTGGATCATCACGGCGAGGCAGCGGTACCTGGCCACACAGAACCTGAAAACGATCGAGGAGCGGCTGCAGAACAGCGCCTTCCGGCGGATTCACCGTAATGCGCTAGTGAATGTTCATCATATCCGCAAGATGACCATGATTACCAGCCAGAGGTGGCTTATGACGTTGAATAACGGCGACGAATTCATCGTCAGTAAGCGACAGGCCCATAACATTCGAGACGTTCTGCACTGGTAGACCACCCGGCGTACGTTCTTCTGGTTGCTGGTCGGCTTGCGGACTACGACGACGACAAGCCGACAGTCGTGGTTAAGCCCTCGTGAGCAGGAAAGACTGCATACCGATCGCAGAGACCTAAATCCGGTCATCAGCCAGACTAGTTCACTCACGCGCGATCATGGTCCGTCAGTAGGATTCTTCTGGAGCTTCACGGCCATCCTCGTGCACAATTGCAGGGATGATTAAGCGTGCTTCAGTTATTCTTTCGTACATTAGCTTGTCGTGCAGTTTGCTCCACGGGCAGGAGAACTCAGGAACCGTTCGCGGCACGGTGCTCGATCCGTCCGGCGCGGCCATCAGCGGCAGTACTGTCGAGATCGAGAATCCTGTATCGCACTACAATCGAAGCGCCCAAACCGACGGTCAGGGACATTTCGAGTTCGACAATGTTCCGTTCAACAACTATCACACAACGGCCGCCGCCAAGGGCTTTCAGACGAGTGTGCAAGACGTCAATGTGCGATCCATCGTGCCTATCGATCTCAATTACAGTCTAAAGATCGGCGTCGCGACAACCAGTGTGACTGTGGAGACTGCGTCGGATCTGATCGAAAACGTTCCTACCACCCACACCGACGTGGATCGCGCGCTGTTCGATAAGCTGCCGCTCGAAAGTCAATCTTCCTCGCTGAGTTCACTGG
>JAFAUR010001090.1 GCA_019243205.1 Acidobacteriaceae bacterium
ATTTCTAGCGCCTTTAAACCTTCTTCCACTGCTGTTTCGTAGTGCCCTGTCCCCGCAGACGTGAAGGCCGCGGAGAACCCGTGGGGCTCTAAATCGCCGGGATACCGTTGCGTCCACGATGCCAAAGTCTGCCGCGCGAGTGCCAGATTTCGAGGGCCCTGCCTGTAAAAATTGAAAGTAATGAAAAAGTTCTCGGGTTCGCTGACGCGGTCACGCAACTCATAGGCCCTGGTGATATTCTGCGCTGCGAGTTCGGCCTCTCCGACGGCATCATAGGAGCGGCCCATCAAGCAATAAGCCATCGCAAATTTCGGGTCGATCTCGATGGCGCGCTTTGCCAGTGAAATGGCTTCCATGTGGTTAGACCCACGAAGGATAGCCAACCATGCCGCCCGGTAAGACCTCCAGGCCTCAAGTGAGGGCGTGGTCACCTCCATCGGCAGACTGGGAACCTTCTCCATGTGTGCAAGCGACTCGGCATCCTGGCTTCGGAACCGGTTCGCCATTTTACCTAACACGCGGAAGACGTCTTCTTTTCTTGGTGCTGGTACTTGCTCTTCATCGAGAATCTCTCCCGTTTTGCAGTTTCGAGCAAGCAAGCCTATAACGTACTCACCTCCGAGACTTGTGATTGAGCCTTCCACGACCGCTGTGCTGGCCATCCGCTCGCAAATTTCAGACGCAACATCCGGGGTGAACTTCGTATCGGCAGGCCGGACCATCAGCTGGAGCGTCTGCCTCATGCGCGCATCCGAAAGCAGAGTCAGGTATTGCGACTTCCCGAGTCCTGCCGCTAGCACAGGGCGAAGTGTAGCGTCGAATGCCGGATCTCCTGTCGTATTTGTGAAATCTGCCAGAACGATGCTTGCCTTATGGGGCGGACCGGCTGATGGTTGGGGAGCGGGGCGCAGAAAGGACCAAACAGCCACTGCGCTTATGAGGATGAACCCGAGCGCGGCGGCTGCGCCGAGAACGGCCGGCCTGTGCCTGCGAAGAAACTTGCGCGTTCGATATAGCGCGTCCGGTGGAGACGCAAGCACGGGCCGGTGATCAATATACCTCTGGATATCGGAGATCAGCTCGGCTACGGATGCATATCTTCGACCGCGCGTTTTTTCCAGGGCCTTCCTGGTGATCCAGTTGAGATCGCCGTCGACCAGGCGGCGCAGGGAGGACGGGTCGGTCTGTCGCTGCGCGGCAACATCGTCCGCAGCCCTACCCATTGCAGCCAGCTTTCTGGGGAGCGGTGGTGCATCCTCTTCGCGGATGACCCGGAGCATCTCGGCTAAGCCAGCCTGACGCATTCGTGCTGCATCGAAAGGGACAATTCCGATCAGCAATTCATACAACAAAACCCCGAGCGAATATACGTCAGAGGTCTTATCGACATCTCCGGTCGTCACCTCGGCTTGCTCGGGACTGGCGTATTCGGGTGTGCCCACCATTTGGCCAAACTGCGTTAGCAGAGTCTTCTCCACCGCCCACTGGTCGGTCGCCTTAGCGATGCCGAAATCGATGACTTTAGGAACCGGAGTTCCCTCGTTTTCCGTTACCAGCACATTCGACGGCTTGAGGTCGCGGTGGATCACGTCTTTTTGGTGCGCGTGTTCAACCGCGCGGCAGACGGCCACAAATAGTTCTAGCCGTTTGCGGATTGTTAAGCGATTGCGGTCGCAATACTCCGTTATGGTCGTGCCCTCGATGTACTCCATCACGAAGTAAGGCCGGCCTTTGGGCGTAGCGCCTGCATCGAAGATCCGTGCGATGTTGGGGTGATCCAGTATTGCCAGTGCCTGACGCTCGTTGGCAAATCGCGCGAGTACCTGCCGTGTGTCCATCCCGAGTTTGACTACCTTGAGGGCTACGTGCCGGCGGATGGGTTCCCGCTGCTCGGAAAGGTAGACGGTACCCATACCCCCTTCGCCAAGAGGTCGAAGGATGTGATAACAGCCGAAGTCGTCATCATGCGTTGCTGCTGTATCGAGGGTCTCGGTTCTGGTTTCGTCGCCGCCAATCGAACTGTCGAACGCGCCCTGTATCAGGCAGTGCGGACACAGTCCCGCAGGATCGCCGGAACCGAGTTCCGCTCCACATTGAGGGCAGTTTGCCATTCCGACTAAGTTGTAACGCTTATTTTATTCTCGTCCGCACCACGCCTGTAACCTTCGGGCCGCGTTTCCTTATTCGTGGCAGGTGAGCCGGATTCGAACAATCGGAACCGCCCACCGAATCTGATCAAGCCAAAAGGAGATGACCATGAAACGCAGTACCACAGCAAAGACTTTCACAATGGCCGCACTCACCGCACTCGCTCTGGGTATCGGGCCCACGGCGAAGGCCGCCGACAGGGAATGTTCTAACGCCACTCTGAAGGGCACCTTCGCATACACATCCACCGGATCCATTGCGGCGCCGCCCGAGGTGGCGGGGCCGTTCGTCGAGGTCGGTACGCAAAGCTTCGACGGAAAGGGCGCTACTACCGCCGCCGCAACATTAAGCCAAAACGGCAACATACTTCAGGTGACCGTAACGGGCACCTATACAGTAAATGCTGATTGCACAGGCACTATGACGCTGCAGGTCGCTCCTATTGGAGTAACCGTTGACGTCTTCTTCGCGATCGATGATGGTGGGAACGGATTTCAAGCCATCGAAACAGATCCGGGCCTCGTCATCACGCGCATAGCAAGGAGACAATTTCCAGCTGTGCATCGAGGAGAAGACTCCGGGGACGACTCGAAAGAATAAAAGAATAGTAATTTCCGGCTTGGCGGCCGCAGATGTCCGAAGGCCGAGGAACAGGCTGCAGCGCGGGCGGGATCTTTCGAATTTCCGCCCGCGAACCTTTGCGATTCGCGCGAGATTTGTCGTACGGCAAACATGAAATTGCCTTGAAGCGGGTCGTATACGAAACCGCTATTGACAGGTCCGAGTGGATCGTTGGCTCTGCGGACAGAACTCCCGCGCAAAGTCGGGGAGCGTTTATCAATTGATACCATATCCGGCGACTGAGCGTATACCGTCGCTCACCGTTCACTTCTTTTTCAAGATCCGATCGGCTTTAGCGTCGATCTTCTTCTTATCGGAACCGGTCAGCTTGCCTTGACGCTCCATCTGCGAAGCACGTGCCTTCGCATTTCGGGCGTGAGCGGCATCCGGCATCGGATATTTGCGCTCCTCTGGTAATCCGAAATCACTTTTCGGCTCTGCCTTCTTCTTCGATGTTGTAAGTTTTGCCATATCGACGTCTCCTCGCCTATTCACTAGCACGTAACGTTCCTTTAAAATGCGTCCGCGGAGATCGTCTCACTTTCAGGAAATCCATAGGACATATGCTCGAAGATCCATGAGGAGCTTACATGTCATTGAGGAAGCTTGAGGCCCGGACGCAGAGCGATCCTGCTCAGGAGTATTGAGCATCGTCTTGCAGGTCGTCGAACATCAAACAGCGAATACGTCCGCCCTGGTCGGGAAGGG
>JAFAUR010000029.1 GCA_019243205.1 Acidobacteriaceae bacterium
CGCATACTGCGCAATCGATGGGAAGTAGTTTCGCGATGCCAGGACGGTGCCTCCCCGGTACGTCGCCGTGATGCGTTCGATCGCCTCGACGATGATGGCGATGTTCCTTGTTCCGCCGAGCTCGGCTACCAACCTGCCGCCCGCGTGGAGAGCCCAGTTCATCGCCGCCGCAACACGATTTGAATCCAGCATCCAATGCAGCGCCGCGTTCGAGAAGATGGCGTCGAACTCGCTTTCGAACTTCATCTCAGCTGCATCGCCCAATAGAAACCGCAGCTCCGGGTGGTTCTGTCGAGCCTGTCCGATCATTTCGGGCGACGAATCGATGCCCGTCACTTCGGCTCCCGATTCCGCAATTTTGGCCGCCAGCTGCCCCGTTCCGCAGCCGACATCAAGGATCTTTTCACCCGGCCGAGGCTCAAGCAGGTCGATCAGGCTCTCGCCGTACTGCCATACGAACGCATGCCGCGCCTCGTACAGCTCAGGGTCCCAGGTTGTCTTCGGCATCATTGCTACAAGCGCGGGCGAACTTGGTACAGCAGCACGTAAACCACAACACCCGTCAAGCTGACGTACAGCCAGATCGGAAACGTCCAGCGCGCAATCGCTCGATGCCGGGCGAATTTCCCCGCCACAGCGCGTCGCAACGTGATGATCGCCAGGAACGGAACGGCGGCCGCGAGCACCGTATGAGTAGCGAGAATGCAGAGGTAAATTGTCCGAACTGTGCCCGGCTTGTCGAAACGTACCGAACCTACGTTGTAGTGGTAAACGAGATAACAGACCAGAAACGCGCAGGAGACCCCAAAAGCCGTCCACATGACCCGGTGATGCGCGTTAATCTTGCGCTGCCGGATGAGGGTGTATCCGATCAGTAGAAGGATAGTTGCCAGCCCGTTCAGCGTTGCGTTTACAAGGGGCAGGTCGTGGACACTCAAGCCTTTTCCTTTCGCAAAGCTTCAATATCTTTGCGCAATCGCATCAGGTCATCGCGGTCAAAGCTCGAGTAATAGCCTCGGATCTGGCCGTGTTTGTCCACCAGGGCGAACTGAGTGCTATGCTCGATCTTCCCGATTACGTCGCCCACGTGGAAGGTTGTGTAGGCGAGCAGGTGAACGCTTTCCGGCGTCCCCGTCAGAAACATCCATTGTGGAGTCGCGCCGCCGTAATGCTGCGCAAATTCATTTAGCACCGGGGGCGTGTCACGCGCGGGATCGACCGAAAACGAAACTAGGCGAACGTCGTTTTCGCCTTTCAGATCCTTCGCCAGCTTATGCATCTGCGAAGACATCCGAGGACATTCCGCCGGGCAGCTCGTGTAAATAAAATCCGCTATCCATACCTTTCCGAGGAGCGCATCGCGATACATGCGATGCCCGAGCGAATCAGTCATTTCGAATTCGGGAACCTTGTCGTACTTCGGCAACTTTGCCGCCGGGTCCGAGCACGCGCTCAGGAACACGAGAAGAAGGGGAAGAAAGGAGTTAGCTAGGAACCGGCGAACGCTCACAGCCGGATCGGGTCCAGAACCATCAGCGCGTACAGGACAGGCAGATAGACGACAGAGGCCAGCAAGACCCGTCGGGAGCGCACTTTGGTCCGGTCGAGCGCCACGCGGATGCCGGAATAAAGAAACAGCAGCCCGAGCGCGATGACCCCCACCATATAGATCGTACCGGGCATGCCCATCCACTTGGGCAGCAGGCTGATGGGAATCAGAATCGTGGAAAAGAACAGAATTTGGCGCGCTGTAGACTCGCCACCCGGCTCGACAACGGGCAGCATTCGAATGCCCGCCCGGGAATAATCCTCGCGATACATCCATGCGATCGCATAGAAATGCGGGAATTGCCAAAGAAAGAGAATCGCGCCGAGCACGCACGCTTCGGGAGTAAGCTTATGGGCCGCTGCGGCGAAACCGATCAGAGGCGGCATGGCGCCAGGAACGGCGCCCACGGTCGTTGACCACCAGGTCTTCTGCTTCAGCGGAGTGTACAGGAACAGGTACACCATCAGCGTGAGGATCCCGAGACCGGATGAAAGCCAGTTGACGCCCAGGCCCAACTCCAGGCCGCCCACTATGGCCAGCCCGACTCCGAACCATAGCGCCTCGATTGATTTGAGGCGTCCCGCGGGAAGGGGCCGAGATTGCGTGCGCCGCATCTGCCGATCGGCATCACACTCGTACCATTGATTCAGCGCCGCCGTCCCGGAGGCAATCAAAGCGGTGCCGATCATCGTGTGGATCAGCGGCCAGAGAGACCAGGCGCCTGTATGCCCGAAATAATAGCCAACGGCCGTGCTCATGATGATGAGCCACGTGATCAGTGATTTGGTCAGCTCGATGTAGTCTCTCACCCTGGAGTGCTTAGCCGCCCGAATGTCGATGCTATCAGACATCCTCAGTGTATCTTTTCTTGTTTGACAAGAACGATTCGCTGCTGAATGTAAGATTAGCCTTCGCAAGCATAGCGCGTTTGCTTTAATAACACTGTACCTATGGCATCGAACCAAGGCTCTGTTCCGTCGGCTGGCGCCAAGGTCGCTCACGGCGAGGGAATCGGCCCGGAGATCATGGCCGCATCGCTTCAGGTGACTCACCGTCAAATCGTCAGCCTTCTCGATCGCATCCCACGGCCCGGCCTCTATTTCATCAGGATAGAGAACCTGTACACATTTGAAGGCCAAATGGGCTATGTAGTGTCGCAGGGTGAGTAACAACGAAGCCAGGCCGCTGGTCGGACTGATCATGGGCAGCAAGTCCGACTGGGAAACGATGGCACGGACGGCCGACGTGCTGGCGACGCTCGAGATACCGTCCGAGCGCCGGATTGTCTCGGCTCATCGAACGCCTGACCTGATGGCAGAGTACGCCAAGACAGCGGAGCAGCGAGGCATCGAAGTGATTATCGCGGCTGCGGGCGGAGCGGCGCACTTGCCCGGGATGGTGGCCGCGCACACAGTTTTGCCCGTCCTCGGTGTCCCGATCAAAAGCAGCATTCTGAACGGTATCGATTCCCTGCTTTCGATCGTGCAGATGCCGGCCGGCGTACCCGTGGGAACACTGGCAATAGGCACTGCCGGCGCGGCGAACGCCGCGCTCCTCGCTGCCGGCATTCTTGGAATCAAGCACAAGGAGATTCGCGAACGCCTGCACGCGTGGCGTGCCCGGCAAACACAAGCCGTGCTTGAAAGCGAGTTGCCGTGAACGGGCGCGAACCCATCCTCCCCGGCAGCACCATCGGAGTGCTCGGGAGCGGCCAACTGGGCCGCATGTTCACCATCGCTGCACGCCGGATGGGCTACCGCGTCCACACGTTTTCGCCTGATGAAGACACGCCAACGGGGCAGGTGGCGGATGTCGAAGTAACCTCGCCCTACGAAGACCTGGATGCTGTGTGTAGCTTCGCGAAGGGCGTTTCGGTGGTGACGTTCGAGTTTGAAAACGTCCCGGCTGCGACCGCGGCAGCAGCAGCCGAATGTGCGCCCGTGCGGCCGGCGGGCGAAGTGCTGCACACTACCCAACACCGCTTGCGGGAGAAAACGTTCCTTTCGCGCGCGGGTTTCCCCTTGACACCCTATCGGCGCGTTGCAGACCGCGCGGAGCTTACGAGTGCCGTTGCCGAGGTCGGCATGCCGGCGATCCTGAAAACAGCGGATTTCGGATACGACGGCAAAGGGCAATACCGGATCAAGAGCCTTTCGGATCTCGACGGCGCCTGGCAGGCCGTCGGCGAACGCGAAGCTGTTCTCGAAGCGCACGTAGACTTCGAGTGCGAGTTATCGGTGGTTGGCGTGCGGAGCGTGGGCGGCGAATTTCGTCACTATGGTCCGATCGAAAATCATCACGAAAACGGCATCCTTGACACCTCAACGAGTCCCGCCGCCGTACCTGACCGCGTCGCGCGAGAAGCATCTGAAATTGCGCGGGCCGTGCTCGACGAGTTGCAGGTCACGGGCGTGCTTTGCGTGGAGTTCTTTCTGCAGAAAAACGGCAACCTGCTGATCAATGAACTTGCCCCGCGCCCCCACAATTCGGGGCACTACACGGTGGATGCCAACCTGACCAGCCAGTTTGAACAGCAATTGCGCGCGGTCTGCCTGTTGCCGCTGGGCGGAGTCGGGCAGTGGACGCCTGCAGCCATGGCGAATCTGCTCGGCGACCTCTGGAACAATGGCGAGCCGGACTGGACCGCCGCGGCGGCTGTCCAGGACGTGAAGCTGCACCTTTACGGCAAATCAGAAGCTCGACCGGGACGGAAAATGGGGCACCTCACAGCCCTCTCTCGTAATGCGGCAGCCGCAAGGAATGACGCGACAAACGCCCGAAAAGCACTCGCCCGCTAAACTGGAAGAACCTTCCCTTCCCCGATGACACTCTGCTACTTTGATGCCTTTTCCGGCATAAGCGGCGACATGACCGTCGGCGCGCTGCTCGATGCCGGCGCTGATTGGACGCGTCTCGAAACCGCTCTGCGCAGTCTCAATTTGCCTGCATCGTTTCGGAACGAAAAGACCAAACGGAAGGGTATGGCTGCTTCGAAGTTCAGCGTCGACGCGCAGGACGAGAAGAAGCACCGGCACCTTCCGCATATCGAAAGGATCATCGAATCGGGCGAACTGTCCGACAAAGCCAAACACAATGCGATTTCGGTTTTCCGCAAGCTGGCAGATGCCGAATCGCGCTCACACAATGTGCCGGTCGAGAAAGTGCATTTTCACGAGGTCGGCGCAGTGGACTCGATCTGCGAAATCGTCGGCGCGTGCGTCGCGCTGGACCTGCTTGGTGTCGACGAAGTCTACTGCTCGAAAGTGAATGTCGGCAGCGGAACCACTCAGACCGAGCATGGAGTTCTTCCCGTGCCCGCCCCGGCTACGGCTGAGTTGCTGCGCAATCGGCCGATCTACGCGTCGGGGCCGGAATTTGAACTCACCACACCTACCGGGGCCGCATTGGTTAGTACGTTGGCGAAGGGTTTTGGGAAACTGCCTCCTTTGCAGCTGAAGGCACAAGGCTTCGGCGCCGGCGACAAAGATTTTCCGACCCAGGCAAATGTTCTGCGCGTTTTGATCGGAACCAATTCCGGTGCGACAGAATCAACCAGCGTTACGGTAACGGAAGCGAATATCGACGATTCGACGCCGCAAGTACTTGGCTATGCGACGGAGAGATTGCTGGAAGCAGGCGCGCTGGACGTCACGCTCACACCGGTGTTCATGAAGAAGAACCGCCTGGCGACAACCGTTTCCGTGATTGCGGAGCCGCAACTGACTGAAACGCTTACTGAAATCTTATTCGCTGAAACGTCGACGCTGGGCGTTCGAAGCTATCAGGCGCAGAGACGCGTCCTCGCTCGAAAGACCGAAGAAGTCGAAACCGCCTACGGCACGGTGCGCGTGAAGAGTACGACGACCGGTAGCTTTGCCCCGGAGTTCGACGATTGCCGGCGCCTGGCGAAGGAGAAGAGCGTGCCTCTGCGCCTGGTGATTGCCGAGGCCAACCAGGCATTCCGGCAAAGGACACATTCGTAACTGATGAGCAAAGGCAAGTACTATCTCACGACGCCCATTTACTACGTGAATGCGGCCCCGCACATCGGGCATGCATACACGACGGTCGCGGCCGAAACCATTGCGCGCGTCAAGCGCATGGAAGGTTATGACGTGGTATTGACGACCGGCACGGACGAACATGGAACGAAGGTAGAACGGGCCGCGACCGCGCAGGGCAAAACTCCGGGAGAGTTCGTCGACCTGATCTCCAACGAATTCCGTACGCAATGGCAGAAGCTCGATATCCGTATCGATCGTTTTCAGAGGACAACAAATCCCGAGCACGGCAAGCTGGTGAACCGGCTTTTCGAGGCGTGTAAAGCAAACGGTTATATCTACAAGGGCACTTACACGGGGCTGTATGCGGTAGTGAGCGAGTCGTTCGTGAACGACGCGAAGCCTGGCGACATCGATCCCGAAACCGGCAAGCCGTATGAAGAGCTGACGGAAGAAAATTATTTTTTCAAACTCTCGGCGTTTACTCACCGGCTGCTCGAATTCTACGAGCAGAACCCCGATTTCGTTGGACCGGAGATCCGGCGTAATGAAGTACTTGCGTTTGTGAAGCAGGGTCTGCAAGATCTTTCCATCACGCGCACCAGCATCAAGTGGGGGATCCCCGTCGAATCGGACCCGGCGCATGTTTTTTACGTCTGGTTCGACGCGCTGACGACGTACATCAGTGCAATTTTCGGCGAAAATCGCTGGCCGGCTGATCTGCATCTCATCGGAAAAGAGATCTTGCGTTTTCATGCGGTGTACTGGCCGGCCTTCCTGATGGCGGCTGGTTGGCCGCTGCCCAAGCGCGTCTTCGCGCACGGGTGGTTGCTATTCGAGAACGACAAGATGAGCAAGTCGCGCGGCAATATCGTGCGCCCCACCCCGATCGCGGAGGTGATGGGCGTTGACGCGCTGCGCTACTTCCTGCTGCGCGAGATCGTCTTCGGACAGGATGGCAGCTTCAGCTTCGATGCGCTCGTGGGGCGCTACAACGCGGACCTTGCGAATGGGCTAGGCAATCTTGCAAGCCGAACGCTGAACATGGTTTCGCAGTACCGTGAAGGCGTAATTCCAACGGCGGAAGGAGACGCGGGAATCAGAGAGACGGCGACCAAACAAGCCGCGCTGGCTCTCTCGGCTTACGATTCTTTCGATTTCTCGCACGCGCTCGAGCATACGTGGAACATCATTTCGGGGGTCGATAAATTCATCGTCGAGCGCGCGCCCTGGAAGCTGGCGAAGGATCAATCGGAAGAAGCGCAACGGAAGTTGGACGAAACACTCTACACGGCGGCAGAAGCTCTACGAGTTGTTTGCGTGCTTGCCAGTCCTGTTTTGCCGCATACAACGCAAGCAATCTGGACGCAACTGGGCAATGAATCGCCCCTCGAGACGGAGCAAACGGAATCTTTGGTATGGGGAGCGCGGCCGCCGGAACGAATCGGGAATATCAGCGCCGTGTTTCCGCGGCTGGACCCGAAACCAACCATTCAGAGGATGCAAGAACTGGAAGAAGCCGAAAAGAGACGCCAGGCGGAGCTGCTTGGAAAACCGGCGGAAAGCAGCGCACCGGCGGAAAGCAGCGCACCGGCGGCAGTGATTGATGCGCCGACGATTTCGATCGACGACTTCAGCAAGGTCGATTTGCGCGTCGGTGAAGTAAAGTCGGCGGAAAACGTGAAAGGAGCCGACAAGCTCCTTCATCTCCGGGTCGACATCGGGGAAGCCGAACCGCGGACGATTGTTGCCGGTATCGCGCTCGCATACAAGCCGGATCAACTGATCGGGCGCAAAGTAGTGATCGTCGCGAATCTGCAGCCCCGGAAACTACGCGGGCTAACATCGCAAGGAATGATCGTCGCCGCAAGCCTGGAGGGCGGCGCCCCGGTGCTGGCCGGCTTTCATGAAGACGTACCGGTTGGTGCGCGACTGAAATAGCCAGTGGAGCTTGCCGATAGTCATTGTCATCTGGACGATGCGCAGTTTGACGGTGATCGTGACGCTGCCATAGAGCGGGCACGTAACGCGGGCGTCCGCTACATGCTCGCGATCGGAACCGGTGAAGGGCCTCCCGATCTGCGGGCTGCCGTACGCTTGGCGGAGAAGTATCCGTTCGTCTATGCGACAGCGGGCGTGCATCCGAATGACGCGCCGAAATGGACCGACAGCACTTTGGCAGATCTCCTCGACCTCCTGCGGCATCCAAAAGTCAAGGCGATGGGCGAGATCGGGCTCGATTATCATTGGGGAACCCCGAAAGACGTCCAGATGCAAGTCTTTCTTCGTCAACTCGATCTCGCCGCCTCGAACGGAAGCGCCATCGTCATTCACACGCGCGATGCCTGGGAGGACACAATGTCGGTACTACGCAATCACTGGGCGCCGACTCACCTGCCGTGTGTCATGCATTGTTTCACCGGCGATGAAAAACAAGCTCGCGAATGCATCGATCTCGATTTCTATGTGGCATTCGGGGGCGTAACCACTTTCCCGAAGGCGAACGAGATACGAGATGCCGCCCGTATCGTGCCTGCCGATCGTTTGCTGCTCGAAACGGACGCGCCTTACCTGGCTCCCGTGCCTTTTCGCGGTAAACGGAATGAGCCCGGTTATGTGGCGCACACGGCGGCGGTTCTTGCGGAAGTACGACGTACTACGGCTGAACAACTAGCGAGCGAGACGACCGCAAATTTCAAACGACTTTTCGGCATTGCTGCATCTTCTGATTGAGATGAAGCGTACCGGATACACTGGGGAAGCCCATGTTTAGCAAGATCCGTCAATCGATCGGCGCACGCGAGGCTTTCGATCTCGTGCAGGCGGATTTGCGAGAAGTCGAGCGCGAGATCAGCGTAGAGTCCGTTGCCTCGGTTGAGGCGATCACGACTATCAACCAATATCTGCAGGCGGGCGGCGGCAAACGTCTGCGGCCGGTACTTCTCTTGCTGTGCACGAAACTGTTCGGACCTGCGAACGACACGGCCCGGCGATTGGCGGCTGTAGTCGAAATGATTCACACGGCGACGCTGGTGCATGACGACGTGATCGACGTGGCGAAATCCAGGCGAGGACGGCCGTCGACCAACGTTGTCTGGGGTAATCACATCTCGGTTTTGGCCGGCGACTGGTTGTACATGCAGGCATTTCAGGTGGCGCTCCGCGAGCGGAATTTCCACATCCTGGATGTGCTGATCTCGCTAACCCAGGCCATGGTGGAAGGCGAACTGCTGCAACTCGAAAGGCTGCGGCGAATCGATATCACGGAAGCCGACTACATGGAGTTGATCGACCGCAAGACGGCCAGCCTCTTCTCTGCCTGCGCGTGTCTGGGCAGCATAGCCGGAGGTGCGGATGAGGCGACTGAGTCGGTTCTCGGCGATTTTGCCTGGAATCTCGGGATGGCCTTCCAACTCGTCGATGACATTCTGGACTACACGTCCACTGAAAAAATTCTCGGCAAACCTTCGGGAAACGATCTGCGCGAAGGAAAAGTGACGCTGCCTATGATTTATGCACTCGAGACGGCGTCGGCAGAGGAGCGAGCGCTCGTCGAGACGGTGATGGCGGATGGCACTTATGAGGAAGTGCCATTCATGCGCGTGGTGCAGATTCTGGAACAGAACAGAGCGATCGAGAGGTCGTATGAGCGCGCGCACGCATTCACGCAAACGGCTCTGGCAACGATTGCGAATTTTCCGCAATCTGCCGCGCAGCGTGCGTTGCGATCAATTGTCGAGCTTGTGACCGAGCGGCACTCTTAAAAGCGATCATCGTTTCGCCTCTGCTTTCTCTTTTTCTTTGCGCGCCATCCCGGCCACTACTTGGGCGTGATTGATGGCGGCGGTTAATGAGACGCCACCGATGATATTGCCGATCAGAGTGGGAAACATGTAGCCCCACGCAACGGACGTCCAACTTGCCGCGCCGACCATAACCAGGTATAGAACTTCGACCGACCCCGCGATGATATGGGTGAGGTCGGCGACGCCTACCACGTACGTCATAATGATGATCACCGCAACGCGGCCTTCGTCAATCGCCGCAAGCATCCAGACCATCATCGCGATGAGCCAGCCGGCGAAGATTCCGCGCAATAGAGCCGCTCCGAAGCTTACGTGCATAACGTCCTTGGCAATCGCGAGCATAGTGCCCCGGATCTCGTTCTGAAACATCGGAGTATTGCCGACCACCCAGGCGAAGAGATGCGCGCCGACGAGATTGGCAATCAGGACGATAGTCCACAGTCGGACAACACTGAGCAGGGTCGCAAGATTCCGGCGCGCAAGCAGGGGGATGATGGCAGTCAGCGTGTTCTCAGTAAAAAGCTGCTGGCGACCGATAATGACCATGAGAAAGCCAAGCGAGTACCCGAGTTTCGAAACCAAGGGGCGCCAGGGCTGGTCGGGGAGATGAGCGCGTAGCAAGGCTTGAGCAACCAGGGAGAAGCCCATGGAAAGGCCGGCTGCGAGCGCAGACCAAGCGAGGGCCGATACGGGACGGCTGAGTTCTTCCTCACCGTCGTAACGGATGGCCTCATGGACGACGACCGCGCTGACAGAAGTTCGGTCTTCGGCTTCCTGCTGTTGCTTTTCTGTTAGCTCGGGGGCGGCTGTCGCCGTCTCTTCATCGAAATTCATTGGTTCGGGCTGGCTGAGTCGTGGATCATACGAGCTGGTGCGTACAGATATTGGAAGAACGGGCGAAAGTTTTGTTTCTCTCCTGTGCGCGGATTAGTCGAACGAGCGTTTGGTGTGGAAATTGGGATAAAAATCCCTCCGTCCCCAAATCTATCTTCTTCGGGTGAATGCCGGATGGTTTTCGGGCGGGGGACCACTTACGATTCTTGAATGGCGACGCCTTGAAAATTCGAATCTGGCCTATTTTGACGATCGGCTTTAGCGCCCTGATCGCCCTGGTGGCGCTGTCAGGCTGGTTGGTTTTCGTACGCGCGGCGGGCGCTTATTCCGAAATCTCCCAAATCTATCAGGCTGAGCATGATACGGAACATGCGCTGACGGCGGTTCGTTCTGACATTGCGTTATCGGCCATCCTGGTCCGGGACTTCCTTCTGGATCCGCAGTTCCCGAGCCAAAATGCCATTTCGGAGATGAACCGCTTGCGGACTCACGTGGAGCAGGAACTCGAACGGCTGCAGCCGTTGCTCCCAGGACAGGAATCCGCAAATCTGGCAAGATTGCGCACGCAGACAGAGGTGTATTGGACGACTGTAGATCCGGTGCTACAGGCGCAGGCAGCAGACAGGGGACGGCTCGGCTTTTCCTTCATCCAAACCGAGATCGTGCCCAGGCGACAGGCTGCTCTTCGTGTTCTTTCCCAAGTCGAACAGCTAAGCGCCGACGCTTTCGCCCAACGAAAAGCGGACATTGACGCGAAGAACGCCGGGCTGGCGTTTTATGTGGGCCGGATGGTAGGAATCACTCTGCTCATTGCGTTTGCCGTTGCCGGAGTGACTATCTGGCGAATGTACGCCCTCGAACGTTCCGCCGATTACCAACATCGCAAGGTTCAGGCTGCCGAGGAAGGGCTGCGACGCCTGTCCCAGCAGCTTGTTGGCACGCAGGAAGATGAACGCCGGTCGCTCTCAAGAGACTTGCATGACCAGGTTGGACAGGTACTCACGGCGCTGAGCATGTCTGTCGGAAATCTGCTGATGCTGGCTGACCGATCCGATTCCAGAGTGGCGCAGGAACTCGATCTTGCGAAACGCCTGGTGACCCAGGCGCTACGTTCGACTCGCGATATTGCAATGGGTCTGCGGCCCACAATGCTCGACGATCTCGGTCTTGAGGCTGCCCTCGAATGGTACGCGCGCCAGCACTCAAAGATTTACGAGACTCCCGTTTCGTTGAATATCAGCGCGTCTTTAGCGCAACTATCCGACCAGCAGCGGACGTGCGTGTACCGAATTGTGCAGGAAGCGCTCAACAATGTCGCAAAACATGCGGGGGCGTCCAACATTTCCGTCGATGTATCCACGCCCGGGCGTGATCTGCGCGTAGACATCACAGATGACGGAAGGGGGTTCAACGTGTGGAATGGCCATAGCCGCCGCGGGCTGGGCTTAATGGGAATGAGAGAACGAGTGACGCAACTCGGAGGGGAGCTCGTCATCGATTCAGGATCCGGCAACGGAACGCGAATTTCCGTTATTCTGCCATTAAATCATTCGGCAGCATGAGCGGATCGACTCGCATTTTGTTGGCCGACGATCACGGAATTGTCAGGCAGGGGCTACGTTCAGTACTCGCGCGAGATCAGGATTTCGAAATCGTCGCCGAGGCAGCCGACGGACGGGAAGCTGTGATGCTCGCTGAGAGTCTGGTGCCTCATGTGGTGATCATGGATATCGCCATGCCCGAATTGAGCGGCATTGAGGCCACAGCCTTGATCGTCAAGAACCGTCCTGACACTCGCGTAATCATCCTCAGTATGCATTCCGATGAAACGTATCTTCTACGAGCATTGAACGCGGGTGCGAAAGGATATTTGCTAAAGGATTCAGCAGATGTCGACCTGGTTAGAGCCGTCCACTCTGTTTGCCGCGGGAAGCCTTTCTTCAGTCCGGAAATCGCGCAGGTTCTACTCGAAGATTACGTGCGTTCTTTGCAGCAGAAGCGTCTGCAGGACTCCTATGAGCTGCTGACGGACAGGGAGAAAGAGGTTCTGCAGCTATTGGCTCACGGCAAGAGCAATAAGGAAGTGGCCACTGCCCTCGATCTGAGCACAAATACGGTCGAGAGCCACCGCACCAGTCTAATGAAGAAGCTCAACCTGCACAATACGGCTGAGATTGTTCTGTACGCAGTCAGGAAAAAGATCGTTAGTTCCTGAAGAGAGTTCACGGTCAGAATAGGTCGCTCGGGTAACCCAAAAAAGAGCAGAACCTCGGGCGTTTACCGGAGGGTGATCCTCCGCCAACTACTTTACATTCGAATTAGCCGCCCGGAAGGAGGCGAACGATGTCGGGTTATTCACTCGGAATTAATCTTGTTCTTCTGTTCATTGCAGGTGCAAGCGCAAACGCTGCTACCGCCGACTTCTCCGGGCACTGGCAACTGAATCCGGCGCAGAGCAAAGCGGGCGATGAAAAGACTCTCTCTCTTGACATCCAGCAGAACGGCGACACCGTAACGCTGGTGCGTACTTACCAGGTGGAACACGATAAGGAACTGAAAGCGCAGTTCACTTGCACCATAGGCGGCAAGGATTGCGATTTCGATGAGAACGGCCACAAATCGAAGGTTTCCCTGTGGTATGACGGCGCAGCTCTCGTCATTCTAAAGACCAACGGCGATAAACGCGACAGCACGGTTGAGTGGTCGTTGCATCTGGCAGATGGGGGGAAAACACTGTCGGCGACCCGCGAGATCGTAGAGCCGTCCGATAGTAAATACAGTCTGGTCTTCAATAAAGCGGAAGCTGTCGCTGCGCGGTGAGGTACCGGTCTGCCTCTTCCGGGCACGATTTCTAAAAAGAAAGCAGGCTCTTATGAACTCAGATATGAATTCAACAGAACAGATTGCAGCATCCTATGTGGATTGCCGTAATTTCTTGCATAAGGTGCAATCCGTCTCGAGGAGTGCGGGCCTCGGCCCCAGGCAATACGAACTGCTGGTAACGGTCAGCCAGTGGAAATCGAAGGGTCCGACAGTCCGAAACATAGCGGAATCGATGCGCATTCGACATAACACGACCGTCGAATTGATCGATCGCGCGACCGAGTGTGGAGCAATTGAGCGGGTTCGCGACGGTTCAGACCGGCGCAAAGTGTACGTACGGCTGACGCCGCACGGCGAAGAAGTACTTCGCACGGTTGCCGACCAGGTTCTTGGGCGCGAGGTAAGGACGGACTCGGAGCCGGTGCCTGAGTTCCTGAATGGCGCCGAGAAAGTGAACGCTGCCGGCGCGAGCGCCGGAGTGTAGCGAACCAGGCACGTTCGCGGCGGGATAGGATTCCCGCGACCTTGGGCCGGTCAAAACGTCACTCGTCCGGAAAACTGGAATGATCGCGCGGGTAGCTGATTCGTGATGCCCGCGAGCGGCTGGCCAAAGCCTGCTCCCGGAGTAGCACCGTTTCCCCAAGTCCCGCTGTAGCCCACAAAGTTGGGGTGGTTGAGGACATTGAAGCTCTCCGCGCGCAACGTCAGTTTCACTCGCTCGGTTGCGAACGAGAACGACCTTTCGAGAAACGGCGACAAATCGTAGATGGGCTGGCCGCGACCGGCGTTGCGCCCGATGACAGCACCATTGATAACAGGCCGGTCGGTAGTAGCGCCGTTGTCTCCGCTGTTCGTGACGCCTGTGACGACGTTGTAGGGCAGTCCGGAGCCAAAGGTGGCCACTCCACCGAAGTTGATCTTGAACGGCAGAAGCACGACACCGCTTAATACAAAGCGCTGCCGCTGGTCGAAGATAGCGTTCCCGTTCTCCACTGTGCCCGTCAACCGGGGATCGTTCGGATTCTGGCTCGGCACGTCAGGATCGACATTGTCGATTGCGTGCGACCACACATAACTCGCCAACATTTCCAAACGCCGGCTAAAGCGGTGGCTCAGATTCACGTCGAGAGCGTGGTAATAGGCATAACCATTGTTCACATCGGTCTGGATGACACCGTACGGCGGTTGAGGATTTGTGGGCGCGGACGGATTGCACGAGAGATTGTTCTGGCTGTACCACCAAACCCAATACGGACGTGTACAGTTCGCCGCCTGTGCCGAACGGACCTGCCCGGGGGTCGTCCGGATAAACGATGTTGGGGGATCTACATCCAGCGGGCGATTGATCCGAATAGTATGAGAACCGAGGTAGTCCACGCTCAGAACCCAATCTTTCGCAAGCTGCTGCTGAACGCCGAACGTCCATTGTTCGGAGTAAGGGTTCAGGAGTTGATTCGGGTAGCCGAGAAGGGTGGAAACGGGAAAAAACTGGTTCAGGAATGCGGCATCCCCGGGGCGAACGTACAGGCTTCGGACAGGAGCGACGGCACCGGCGGGAAAAGCGGGGAGTGGAGCAGCGGCAACGCTCACCGGGAAGCCGGTCTGCCCTGCTCCAGCCGTGTAGTTGAACACGCCGGTCGGACCCCCCAATGCGTAGTTCGCCTCCGAGTTGTCGACAATCTGCGAGTAATAAATGCCAAGGCCGCTACGGATGACTGTTTTGCCTCTGCCGCCCCAATCGTAGGCAAATCCGACCCTCGGTGCGAAATTCTTCCGGGAATCGGTGAAGGTCTGCTGTTCGTAACGAAGACCAATATTGATCGTCAGGTCGGGGCGCAGGCGATAATCCTCCTGAACGAATAAAGCCCAAAGCGTGTCGTGAACCAGGTAATTCGCGTGGCCGTAACTTTGGGTGTAGCTCTGAACGTTGTTGATATTCCCGAGATACGTCTGGCTCTCACAGAAGGCGAGCGGCTGCGTGCAGGTCTTGTAGATGAATTGACCGAGGTAGATGGGGCCGCCGAATTCTTTACTGTCGCCTCCATTCCGCGCGTAGATGACATCAGCACCGAACCGAATCTGGTGGCGGCCGAGCACGAGCGCCAGGGTATCGTTCGCCTGATACTGCCGATTCAGCAGTAGCGCAGACTGGGACGTCCCGGATATGAATGTGCCGCCTGCAGAGATCGGCACCTGGTATTGCGTAGTGTAGATAAACGGGTCGAACTCTGTGATCGGTGAAGCCAGTTGAAACTGCAGGCGCAGGTTGTTCACTACAGAGGATCTGAGAGTGGCGGTTTCGCCCAATCCGACTGAGTATGTGCGGCGTCTGAACACGCGGCCAACGCTAGGCAGAGTATTGCCGCCCACCGTCCCGTTCGGATTCGTGTCATAGAAGCTATCAAGGTTGCCGCGCAGAAACAGATCATTGCGATCGCCAAATTGGTGATCTACACGCAGGTCGCCCATCCAATCCCGATATCGTCCGACGAAGCTCCCAGGCGCAATTGGAGAAGTGACCGGCGACGCCCGATCTTGACGGCTGTATTCGGCTGCGGCAAAAAACTGGGTGTGCCCTGCACTGCTTATAGGTCCCGACAACGCGAGTCCACCTTGCAATAGCAAATCGCTGGTCACATCATTCCCGTTAGCTGCGTTCTCACTGGTGAATCCCGACAGTTTGCCTCCCATGGCCGGCGGTCTGCCCACCGCGATCGCATCTCCGTGAAACTGATCGCTGCCGGATTTCGTGATGATATTCACTACGCTTCCAGTGCTGCCGCCGTATTCAGCCGAGAATGCATTCGTCAACACGTCCATTTCCTGAACGGCCGCGAGAGGGATGTTCGTGAAAATCGTTTGCCGGCCCCAACTGTCATTCCCCGTGCTGCCGTCGACCTCAAACCACGCCTGGCGCCTCCCGGACCCGTTGGTCGTAAACAGATACTGGTTCATGAAAACGTCGCCCTGATTGAGCGCCGGTCGGTTTGCCGCGTTTAGCAGCGGCAGATACGTAATCCGCCGGTTCAGAATCGGCGTCTGTTCAATCTTCTCCGCGCTGAGATGATTTCCGGTCTGGGGCGAATCCGTCTGCACGTCTCCGGCAGCTCCGGTAACGGTAATCTCGGTCTGCGCCCCTCCGACACTCAGCTGAATAGTGATGCGCGCCGTCGTCCCACCGATGAGAGCCAAATTGGTCATTGTGGACGGTTTGAAACCGCTTTTCTCAGCCACGATGTGATAGACACCAGAGACCGGCAGACCGGCCTCGGTGAATTTCCCGTTTGCGTCGGTGTTCGCCGTTCTTCGCAGGCCGTTGGAGGCGTCAGTAATCGAAACTTTTGCATCGGCAATCGCCGCGTGGCTTTCATCGATTACTTTTCCATCGAGACGAGCCGTGTCGGGCGTTTGCGCACGGACCTGAAGGATAAAACAGAGCAGGAGAAGGATTCTACATAGCGGCCGAGCCATTGTGTCGAAACAAACAGGCTACAGATTGGGAGCGACTACTACCAGCAGTCGTAGGTGCCTTAGCGAAATTCTGATCTACTGGATCAACGATTCTAATAAGCGGTGAACGGCTTCGAGCGTCGAGGCATGCAGAAGAAGGGCGAGTGATGCCGCGACGGCAGCGATGACCGGCAGCTGCGGGAGCCAGTTCCCAAGTCTGCGCTCTGATACTGGCATTTGTCGGAGATAAAGAAGACGTTGGACGCGGGCGCTCAAATCGGCGGCACCGCTGCTAGCAAACGCGGATGCTAACGCGGCGGATGCGGGAGCGCGTGTTTGCCGCGCGCGAGCCGTTCGCAGGAGCGCTTCCGCCAGCACCACGGCATTTTCCTCGCTCCCTGAACTGGCGGCGTCATCGGCCGCCCATTCAGAATATTTCGACCACGCAGCCTCCAACTTGCGGAAGGCCCGGAATGCCGGAAGCGGGTCAGGACATAGCAAGAATAACAGTCGTTTCAGATTGTCGCGGTGACGCACATGCGCATCCTCGTGTCGTTTCACAGCCTCTAACTGCCGAGGCGAGAGCAATGCTCTGGCACTTTCAGACACGATCACTTTCGGGCGAAAGAGTCCCGTGACGACTACAGGGGCAAAGGCATTGCTCGTGTCGTCTGCTTTCAGGAAGCGACGCGTGCGAAGCACGGCCCTCGCCGAGCGCAAAATAGACAATAAGCAAACGAAACTGGAGAGAATCGCGGGGACCAAGCACTTGAGGCCGACTTGCTCTGAGCCTCCGCGCGGCTCCAGCACCAAATAGCTCGGAATGCAGAAACACAGGACGCAAAAGAACGCCACTGCCGTCGGAAGTAATCGGAGTATCAGCAGGGCGTCCGCTGACTCTCTGGCAGTTCTGTTCGAATCGCCGCGAACAATTTTCCTCGAGAGGAACAGAGCGAAGCTGCTCGCGAAAAGGTGAACAAGAAAAAAAATGCCGAGCGACAGAACCAGGAGCCGCAAACCATAGGAGATCGTCATGCCTTACTCCCGGACTCAAGCTCCAGTCTCTTCAACCGGACTCTCCGCTCCAGTTCCTTCAGCAACTCGACATCCTGATCACAGACAGTATCCACCAGGTATGAAACCAGCAGATCACCCGGAAGCGCAGGCCTCTCCATCAACCCGGCAACCACGTGCTCGGCATATTTCCTGTCCCATTCCTCAGCAGTCCAGCGGCAGCGATACACAAAAGCCCGGTCAAGCTTGCTTCTCAACAACAATCCCTTCTTGAACAGGCGGTCGAGAGTCGTCATAACCGTGGTATAGGCGAGGGGTCGACCGAGTTTTTCCGCAACGTCTCGAACAGACAGTTCACCGGATGCCCAGAGTATCGTCATCAACTCCGCTTCAAGCGGGCCGAGTTCGAAGCTGGACACGCTCCGCTTCATGTGGCGCAGCTCCTATTTCGAGCCGTTAGCCTTGAGCGATAGAAGCTCTTCGATCCGCTGCCGGATCACAGGTTCCTGCATGAACTGTTCGTCGCCTTCGGGCGGCTCCTGATAATGGATGATACCTTTCCGATCGATTAGAACGAGCTGGGGAACCACCGAGCGCTGCGTAGGCTTGATTTGTAGAAAACTTAACATTTGCTCCCGAGGCACCCAGCCGACTGGGAATCCCGTCTGGTATGTCGCCGAAAACGCCTGGACCAGAGCGTCTGCGTCTTTCGGGGACCGCCCCTCATCGAGACCGTTGATGGCTAGATCAAGAGCTTGGAACCCGCGCGAGCCGTAATCCGATTGCAGCTTTGTCATGAGGTGAGAAGCCATTTGACAATGCGGACAAGTGGTGAGGATAAATTCCAGCGCCACTACCTTGCCCCGATACTGGCTCAGGAGGTGTTCTCCCTGACCGGGAAGGTTAAACGCTAGTTCCGGCGCTTTCCGGAGTGTGCTGCTGGTTTGGGCCGGAAGGAAGAGGGAGCAGAGCAAAAGTGCCCCTGCTGTTCTGAGGAATTGCTTCACGGAAGGAATTTAACACGCCGGCTGCCCTGAAGGGTAAGCTGTACGTTCAAATTCCGCTTTTCGCCGCCGATGGAGACTGCCGCATATTCTCGGTCAGAGTGTCGGGTTCTTCGGCCACGGGGTCGCGATCCAGAAAAACACGACGGCACGCGGAGGCAATCAGGCCAACGCCGGAGATCCAAGCCTCAAACTGTGCCTCGGATACGCGGGAGGAGTCAGACAACCGTGGGAGGCGGAATTTCCCCGTTTTTTCCGAAACAATCCCAGGATCGCAGGTGGTTGCGGAGCTGATGTTCGCGTCACGAAGCCAGTTCTCCACTTCCGGGCGATGATTGCCGTTCGGATAACAGAAGTGATTGGCCGGTTTTCCCGTAATG